>NZ_CAXAXI010000003.1:0-154255 GCF_963972995.1 uncultured Altibacter sp. | reverse complement strand
GGTAAAATTCTTCAAGTAAAACAAACATTTAAAACTGATTCATTTTCTACAACCAGTTCTTCTTTAGTAGACGTTACTGGAATGAGTATAGACATTACACCCTCGTCTGCTTCTAACAAAATTCTAATTGCAATTCATCTTGGTATATCAGGAGGAGCTCAGTATTCTTACGCACACTATGTTTTATTAAGAGGTTTCAGCAATGGAGCCTCTTTTTTTATGGTACGGTATGGAGCGCTATCTCGATCATCGTGCTAAAGGTAGATTCTCTGTCTTCGGCCGAAATTTCTTTTTTAGATACCAAAGAATCTGAAATGGTTAGGATAGCCAGTGCCTTCACCTTGAATTTGGCTGCAATGGTATAGAGTCCGGCTGCTTCCATTTCCACACACAACACACCAAAATCGGCCCATTTCTTATACGAATCGAAGTCATCGTCGTAGAATTCATCTGCCGAAAGCACGTTACCCGCTTTTATGGGAATACCCTGTGAATCGGCATATTTGGCTGCCTTCATAAATAGGTCGAAATCGGCCGTTGGTGAATAATCGGCATTGATAAAACGAGAATTATTGATCCCTGACGTAGAGGAGGCCGCCATGGCAATAACGATATCCCTTAATTTAATATCGGGCTGGTACGAGCCGGCGCTACCTACGCGAATTAGGTTTTTTACACCATAGTCGTTTATAAGTTCATGGCAATAGATAAGGGCCGAAGGGATGCCCATTCCCGTTCCCTGCACCGAGATCCTTTTTCCGCGATAGGTTCCCGTATATCCCAGCATTCCCCGAACGTCATTATAGCATACGGCATCTTCCAAAAATGTTTCAGCGATCCATTTGGCGCGCATGGGATCACCCGGTAGCAAGACCGATTCGGCGATCTGTCCTTTCTTAGCTTCAATATGTATACTCATTTTTCTCTTATGTTTCTGAAACAATAGCGATACCCGATGACGTGCCAATACGGCTCGCCCCTAATGCGATAAACTTACGGGCTGTTTTTACATCTTTTATACCCCCAGAAGCTTTTACTTTTACCGAGGGGCCTACTTCTTCCACCATGAGTGCCACATCATCTAAGGTCGCACCGCCGGTGCCAAATCCCGTGGAGGTCTTTACGTACTGGGCACCGGCTTTAGCGGCTATAGAACAAGCAATGCGTTTTTCTTCATCGGTAAGAAAACAAGTTTCTATAATGACCTTGAGAACAGCGTTCCCAATGACCTCTTTGATGGCGGTAATCTCTTCGTGAACATTTTTGTATTGTTGTGATTTTAGAAGACCGATATTCAAGACCATATCGATTTCATGTGCCCCATCTTTGATGGCCTGCTCTGCTTCACTTCGTTTTGATTTGCTTGAGGCTGCACCTAAGGGAAATCCAACAGTAGCTGCTACTTTTATAGGGGTGTCTAACAGTGCGTTGCTCGCAAGAGAAACATAACAACTGTTCACGCACACCGCATAGAAATGATATTGTTTTGCTTCTTCGCAAAGCTGCAACACGTTTTCGGGTGTGGCGGTAGGAGCGAGCAAAGTGTGATCGATATACTGCCGTAGTTCCATTAATTGTGCGCATTTATCGCTGCGATAATGGCATCCTTCTGCAAGACCCCCGATTGGCGCCATTGCTGTTGTCCGTTCTTAAACAGCAAGAGCGTGGGCACACCTCGAACATTAAATTTAGCTGCAGCCGCTTGATTTTTATCCACATCAATCTTTACGATCTTGATAGCATCTCCCAATTCGTCCTTAACTTGCTTTAGGATGGGAGCGAGCATTTTACAGGGTCCGCACCAATCGGCATGGAAATCGACCAACACAGGTGTTTCAGAATCTATTATGGCATTAAAGTTTTGTTTCATATGTATTATTTTATGCTATAGAAAGATACTTCATTCCGAAGAAATATTTAGCCCAACAGTGGGTTGTTCTTATACTTTCGAAGCACCGGAAGCAACTTAGTCAAGGGTATCTCAATGGAATACGTTCCCGTATAGGAGGGGCATATCACACAGTCGTCGAAATAGAATTCTACCATATCGTCGTTGACAACAAAGTTATTTTTGTACTCAAAGAAATCGTCTTCAGAGATCTCCCAACAATCGTAGAAGAACTCTCCGGAAGCGATCTTCTCATTCAATAATTCATTTAGGATCGTGCGTAATTCTTCTTCCGAGCCATCGATAAAGAAATCTTCGTAATTCATAAACACCGAACGAACCAGATCGAAATTAAGACAATCGAAAGTGTAGGAAGGATGCATGGCGCCGGCGTAGTGATTTTCCTTGTAGAAGAGTACGCTAATGAGCTTTTCATTAATGGAATAGATCTTATAGTCTACTTTGCGCTTTTCCCGGTATCTATTGGTGCGAAGCGTGTCGCAATACAGTTCCTTGTCCTCCAGGATCTGCGCTTCCACCCCTTTAATATCGATATAGTATTTTTGGAGATATTCGTTAAAATTATTGTAGGAAGGCTTGAGAGATTCATTAAGATACGGATATTTAAAATCCAGCACATACATATCCTCCTCTTTAAAGAAAGACTTTGCAACCACCAGTTCTTCAAGTTCAGATCGTTCATCCGCCTTTTGTATGAGTTCCTCTCGCTTGATTTGTATGGTCTGCTGTTTTTTCAGATCGGAGTCTTCCAATGATCTTACAAGGGAGTCTTCCACGGGATCTGTGGCGTCTTCCATAAAGGGGACACCTTCTTTTTTATTAGTGTCATTTTTACAACCGTAGGTGATTATTACAAGTGTTACGGCCAATACTGCTCTTAGAATATGCATGTTTAGTATTTTAAGAATTGAGGGTTAATTTTAATTTGGACAAGAGTACCAATTCCGATTTGTTGGTGCCGGCAAAAGCATCGGCGATGGCTTGGGCCGTCTTCCAGATCAGTTTCTTTCGTTTGTCGTCAAAAAGATGTTCGTGTTCTTTCTTGAATTCACGAAACTCTTCAAAACAATCATCGGCGGCTGCATTGTTGTAATCCAGCCATCCAAAGACGATCTCAATCTGGAATGCCGCATCGCTGTGAAATTCATCCTCCACTTCGTCCACATTCATCCAGTGAGACGAAACGATATCTAAAAGCATATCGTATTCGGCTTTGCGTACTACCTTGTCGGCAGCAGCTACAGCATAGAATAGTTTTCCTATTTTTTGGTAGAATTTCAATTGGGCCGGATGTGTAGTGTCCATAATTTCAGTGTTTTAAAATATGAGATAAAAATAACGAATTCTACCGGTTTGTTTTATGATAAAAATCAGTTCCAAAAACTCTATTAAAATGATTACTTTTGGGGGAATGAAGGTTTTTGAAGAAAAAAAAGATACCATTTTCAAACTTCTTTCTGAAGCTATTTCTGAAGGAATCATTATCGTGAATGCCCGTCAGGAAGTGGTTGCTTCAAACGGGGCTGCCAACGCTATGTTTGGGTACGAGGGGGACGAACTCCTCGGGCAACACTTAAATCTTCTTATTCCGAAGGAATACCACAAAAAGCATGAGGGTCATTTTGAAGCTTTCGTAGAGAATAGTGACACGCGGCAAATGGGTCATGGACGCGATCTGTATGGACTGCGCAAAGATGGCAGTATCTTTCCCGTGGAAGCCGGTCTCAACCCTTTTGAGATCAATGAGCGTACGTACGTAATGGCTTTGGTGAGTGATATTTCCATACGGAAACAACAAGAGAAAGAGATACGCACCCTTAATGAAAGTTTGGAGCAAAGGATCGATTTACGTACCAAGGAACTTCACAGTACGATCATGGAGCTTAAAGATGAGGTCATTAAGCGAAAAGAGGCCGAGAACAAGATGAAAGAATCGCTCCAAAAAGAACGTGAATTGAACGAGCTAAAGACAAAATTCCTTTCGTTGGTCTCACACGAGTTTAAAACACCCTTAAGCGGTATCCTCACTTCTGCTACTTTGGCACGTAAATATACCCAGACCGAACAACAAGAGAAGCGGGAAAAGCACTTAAAGACCATTCAAAGTAAAGTGAAGTACCTCAATAACATCTTGGATGATTTCCTGTCCATAGAGCGTATTGAAACAGGAAAAGCTACTTACAAGTTTAGTGAGTTCCCATTGAGTAAGGTGATCAACGAGGTGATCTATGATGCTAACATGTTGCTCAAGGACGGACAGAGGATCAATTATCCTCACAACATTGATGACATCGTGATCGAGTTCGACGAGAAGATCCTTGAGCTCATCTTAACGAATTTGATCAATAATGCGATCAAGTATTCTCCGGAGCATACGGTGATCGACGTGCAGGTAGCATTGAACAAAGACAATTTATCAATTATGATAACTGATGAAGGCATGGGCATCCCCGAAAAAGAACAAAAGTTTATATTTAACAGGTACTTTAGGGCGGAGAATGCCCTTTTGGATCAAGGCACCGGAATTGGTCTTAACATTGTAAAGAGTCATTTGGAGAACTTAGGAGGTACCATAATGTTTAGCAGTAAGGAAAATAAAGGAAGTTCCTTTACCGTGGTTCTTCCTATTACGCATAATTAGAAGCAGCATGAAAACCATACTTATTATAGAAGACGATATGGCCCTTCGAGAGAATACGGCAGAGCTACTGGAACTTTCACATTACAGGGTGCTAACCGCTCCTAATGGGGCTGCCGGTATTGAGCAGGCAAAGAAGGAAAAGCCGGATATTATTGTATGCGATATCATGATGCCCGAGGTGGACGGGTATGGGGTGCTGCAGGCACTCGCCAGCGACCCGAACACACGCCAGATCCCTTTTATCTTTCTTTCCGCCAAAACCGAGCATAAGGAAATTAGAAAAGGAATGGACCTGGGGGCCGATGACTACCTTACAAAACCTTTTGATGAAGATGAACTTTTAAGTGCTATAGAAAGCCGCTTGGCCAAATCGAGTATTCTATCGGCAATGGCAAAAGAGGCACAACAGTCCGCCATCGACGCCCGCGAAGAGGATAGTGTACGCAATTTGCACGAGCTAAAAAATTTCTTCGACGATAATGGAACGATCATCGAAGTGAAAAAAGGAGACCCTGTCTACAGCGTAGGCGACCACTCGAATAATATCTTTCTCATTCTAAAAGGCGTCGTGAAAAGTCATAAAATGGATGAAAGCGGGAAGGAGTTAACTACCGCTTTACACAAAGCAGATGACTTCTTAGGGTTTACTTCTTTTGAAGAAAACTTCCCCTATCAGGAGTCGGCAACAGCCGTTGAAGATACCGAACTGGCTGCGATCTCTAAAATGGAATTAAAAGAAGTGTTGGGCAAAAGCAAGAATGTATCCTTAGAGTTAATGAATGTGCTCACCGATAATCTTTCAGAAATTAAACAACAACTGCTGCAAATGGCCTATAGTTCCGTTCGGAAAAAAACAGCACAGACCATTCTTCAATTTGCCGCTGTATTGAATAAGAAATCTGAAGACACCATTAAAATTTCACGGAATGATCTCGCAAGTGTGGCAGGGATCGCCACCGAAAGCCTTATTAGAACCTTGTCCGGTTTTAAAAAAGAGGGGCTCATAGAGATTGAAGGACGTAACATTAGAATCCTCGATCTTGACCGTCTCGAGACCATCGAATAGTTTTTTTGCAAAACTGATTATTGTCATTCTTTAGCTGACCCGTTCCCGATACTTTTGTCTTGTTACAAAGTAGTGAGATGAAGAATATTCTTATCCCAACAGATTTTTCAAAAAATGCTCAGAATGCAATACGGTATGCGCTGTCCTTCTTCGAAGATACCCCTGCCAATTTTTTTCTGCTGCATGTCTCGTTGGTGGAAGAATTGAACGAAGAAGAATGTTTTTACAAATATTCTGAAACAGTTACAGATCAAAAAGTAATCTACGACCCTTCTGAAACCTTAACCGCCGAACTTAGAAAAGTACAAAAGCTCACTGCCAATACAAGGCACCATTTTTATGCGATCCATGAATATATACATTTTGTGGAAGCCATCCGCAAACATGTGGATGAGAAGAAGATCGACTATATCGTTATGGGAACTAAAGGAGCCTCTCAATTGAATGCCTCTACCATTGGCAGTCATACGGGCGAGGTCATCACCCGGGTGAAATGCCCTGTACTTGTAATTCCGGAGCAGGCAAGGTATACACCGCCAAAAAACATTCTTTTCCCAACCGATTTCAACATGTATTATAAGTCCCGGATTTTAAAGACCCTTTCCGAAATACTTCGGGTAAAAGAAGCAGCCTTACGAGTATTGTATGTTTCTAAGAAAGTACATGAATTGAGTTCCCTTCAGCAAAAGAACAGAAATTTTTTGCAGGAACACTTTGAAAATAAACCACATCACTTCTATTATATCACAGATTTAAATATTGACAACGCCATAGAGAGTTTCGTGGCAAAGAATGATACCGATATGATCGCCATGGTGGCGAAAAATTTGAATTTCTTCCAACGCATACTATTTCGGCCCACAGTAGAAAAGATAAGTTACCATACTAAGATACCTTTCTTGGTCTTGCACGAATAATGCTAGTCGTTCCTGCCAATAGGATGGTCTTCGTAAAAATCCTCAAAAGTCTTCTCGGTACTGTAGTCATCTGTCAAAACACGGTAAACGGTATATACCAATATGGCTTGGCCAAGCGTGGTAAGATAGAAGACCCAGCCAAACGGCATGTCCATCGAAACAAAGACGACGACCGTAAGTAGAATAAGGGTGGAAATGGCCACCCATGCCATAGCACTAAGTTTCATTTTTTGGTTACAAGATACCATTTGTACTAGAGAATTTATCTTAAGGTTTCGCTAAAAATCAATAGGTTAGCTGATAATTATCATTCTTTTTCCAAGACGTTCAGTGTATATTTGAGACTATCAACATGTAATCTTTTACCATGCGAAAAGTACTCATATCCACCGATTTTTCTGAAAATGCCATGAATGCGATACGCTATGCGTTAGAATTGTTCAAATACGAGCGAAGCGAATTTATCATCTTTCATGCGTATGCAGATGAGGTCTATGAGAATACCTTGGAAATGTCTCGTGAACTCTTTGAAGCATTTAGAGAAAAGGTGCAAGAACGCTCGGACAGAGAACTACAAGCTATTCTAAAGGAAATGCTTAGTATATCTCCCAATCCACGACATGAGTACAATTTCCGTTCGGTCTTTGGGAGTCTGGTAGATGTATCGAACGACCTTGTTGACTCCGAAAATGCCGATGTGCTTGTGATGGGAACCAAGGGTGCAACAGACCAACGGGAGATCACTTTTGGGAGTAATACCCTTCAGGTTATAAAGTATGTGAAATGTCCGGTTTTGGCAATTCCCTCAAGATTTCACGACGTACATCCCAAACATATACTCTATACCACAGATTATATGTTACCCTGCCAACGACGTGAACTGAAATTAGTAAGCACTATCGCCAAAAAGTTTGTTGCAACCGTTCATTTTCTGTACATATCACCGTTTAGCTCCCTTTCATTTAGGCAACAGGATAATAAATTCCTGCTGTCCTGTTTTCTTTCAGACAATAAAACACAATTTCATCAACAAGAAGGCAAAGATATTCCGAGTAGGATACACACCTTTATTAAAGACCATAAGATTGATATGTTGGTAATGACCAATTCACGTCATTCGTATTTAGAGCATGTATTACATACTTCCAAGGTGGAAGAGATTGGTTTACAGATCCAAATACCCTTTTTAGTCCTACAAAATTTACCACGAAATTAATGTAAATCCGCAGCCATGAAAAAGATCCTGTTGCCTACCGATTTTTCCGAAAATGCCCTGAACGCTTCAAGATACGCCCTGCAATTCTTCGCGAACGAAACCTGTACCTTTTATTTGCTCAATACCTTTACGCCTGCCGCCTACAATGTGGGAATGATGGCAGATAGTTATTCGGCTTTACGACTCCAGGAGATCGTACGGGGGAATTCAGAGAAAGGCCTGGAGCGCATGGAGAAGACTTTAACACAAGAATTTAACAATCCAAAACACAGCTTTGAACGCATCGCCAGTTTTAACTTGCTCGTTATGGAAATGATCGATCTAACCGAAACGCAAGATATCGACATGATCGTGATGGGTACACAAGGAGCCACCGGAGCCAAGGAGGTATTTCTAGGAACTCACACCACATACACGATTAAAAAGGTGAAGTGCCCCGTGTTGGCAGTACCTTCAGGATTTCATTATGAGGCTCCCAAAGAAATTCTTTTTCCTACCGATTACACGGTGAGTAAAACGAATCCTTATCTTGCTTTGATCAAAGAAATTTGTAAGAACCATGTGGCCCGACTCAATATTTTGAATGCTTACTACGGCGAGCCCTTAACAGAGGAACAGGAAGATATCAAGGATTTCTTGGATCACTATTTTAAAGATAATGCACACCTTTTTCATATTGCTGAAAATACCGACGTTTTGGGAGCGATCGAGCAGTTTCAGAGAAAACAAAAGATCAATCTACTCGTGATGGTCCATAACAAGCATTCTTTTTTCGAGAATATGCTTTTCAAGCCCGTGATCAATCAAGTTGCGTATCATACAAACATTCCTTTTCTGGTGGTTCCTGCCGAAATAAATGTTTAATAAACAGGTAGCTAAAGTGCACAAAGAATCGTAGGGTAAGTGAAACAATTGTTACAGGAAAAGCGAATTCTAATCTTTCTTTTTACATAGTTCACAACCGTAATTAGTAAAGATCAAAGTCGTTTTTGCACTTTAGTAGAAAAAATAATTTTAAAGTTTTGTTAGAATAAGACCTTCTCTTTTTCTTTTAATGCTAAGTTTAGTAAATTCAAAAAAATAAATAATTCTATGAAGATCAAACAATTTGAATATGAGCCACTTTCACACTTTTCATATGCTATTGTAAGCGAAGGAAAAATGGTGTTGGTAGATCCTGAGAGAAATCCTATACAGTATTATAAATACGCAGAAGATAACAACGCGCAGATTGTTGCTGTTTTTGAAACTCATCCGCATGCCGATTTTGTAAGTTCACATCTTCAAATCCATAAAGAAACGGGTGCTACCCTCTATTGTAGTAAAAAAACGGGTGCCGATTACCCCCATGTGCCTTTTGATGAAACTGATGAAGTGATGATTGGGAATTGTACATTTAAAGCCATCAATACACCGGGTCACTCTCCGGACAGTATCACTATCGTTGCTTCGGAAGCGAATAAAACAGCACTTTTTACGGGAGATACTTTATTCGTGGGTGATGTGGGACGACCTGATCTTCGTGAAAAATCCGGTCACATGAAAGCCAAACGCGAAGAATTGGCAAAAATGATGTATGAAACCATTCAGAATAAATTTACCAATTTACCGGACAACGCTTATGTATATCCGGCACATGGCGCTGGTTCCCTCTGTGGAAAAGGGATGAGCGAGGACGCCTCGTCTAGTACATTGGGTAACGAACGCGTTGGGAATTGGGCCTTCAAAAAACAAACACAAGAACAGTTTATAAACCATTTGCTGGATTCGCAACCTTTCATTCCACACTACTTTGGGTACAATGTGGATGTTAATAAAAATGGTGCTGTCAATATGCGCGCTGCTTTAGGCAACATTGAATGCAAGCTAAATGTAACAGAAGTAAAAGAAGAATCATTGATTATTGACATTCGGGATGAGGAAACCTTTAAAGAGAAGCACCTTCCTGGCAGTCTTAATATTATGGCTACGTCTAAAGCATCAAAGTTTGAAACTTGGTTAGGATCGATCGTACGACCAAACGAGAAATTCCACTTGGTCGTTGATTCCATAGAAAATGTTGAGAATATACTGAACCGAGCCGCCAAGATCGGATATGAGACTAATATTAAAACGGTACTTACTCTCGGCGATGTCAAATTAGAAGCGTCACCTTCGTTCCATTTGGAAGCATTCAAAGAAAATCCCAAAGACTACACGATCATAGACGTTCGGAATGAGAGTGAAGTTTCCGAAGGAAAATTATTCGAACACGCACTGCCGATTCCACTGCACCGATTGCGCGATCAAGTAGATGAAATACCCACGGATAAACCTATAGTGGTGCATTGTGCCGGAGGCTATCGCAGTGCTGCCGGAACCAGTATTCTTCAAAGAGCAATAAAAAATGCGGCTGTTTATGACCTTAGCGATGATGTAAAAGATTTCAAATGATAGAGTTCGCGTCATAAAGACCTCGACATTCATTGTATTATGCACCCCAAAGTGGGTGCTTTTTTTTTTCACCATAAGAATCTTTGGTAACATTAGTTACTGACCCACCTATATATCTACCGTAGGTTTGCATCAAATTAAATTTTAAAATGAGAATTAAAAATATAGGTGTACTCATTGCTTTGCTACCCGCGATAATTTCCGCACAGCAAGCGGTACCCATTTCCAAGGCAGAAGTGATGGAAAAGGTGATGCAGCAAAATAATGAATTGAAGATAGGAGCACAGCAAGTACTTGCCGCTAAGGGAGATTACCGCCAAACCAACGCGGTGTTTCTTCCAACGATCAATGCTTCGCACAGTGGAATGACAACAACCAACCCTTTAATGGC
The DNA here is from genome assembly GCF_963972995.1 of uncultured Altibacter sp. NCBI lineage: Bacteria > Pseudomonadati > Bacteroidota > Flavobacteriia > Flavobacteriales > Flavobacteriaceae > Altibacter > uncultured Altibacter sp. Next base: position 143,682 of record NZ_CAXAXI010000003.1, on the reverse strand, counting down.
GTTCGGTTTTAGACTAAACCAAGAATTAGTCACCCAAGCCGATTTTGATCCAAACAACCTAAATGATCCTTCCCAAATAAATCTGTTCGCAACAAAGGTTGAAATGCAACAGCCTCTTATAAATATTGACGGTATATTTCAGCGAAAAGCGGCAAAAGCAAGCTGGGAGGCCACTCGAATGCAGTTGGCGCGAACCGCCGATTATCTCTGGTTGGAAACCGAAAAGGCCTATATGCAACTACAGTTAGCTTATAAAAGTGTAGCTGTGTTGGAAATAGCCTTGGAAGCTGCTAACGAGAATCTGCGATTGGCAAATAACAGGTTTAAACAAGGATATCTACATCAAAGTGATGTTCTGGCCGTGCAAGTGCGTGTTTCTGAAGTTGAGAATCAATTGCAATACGCTAAGAGTAACGTATTAAACGCTTCGGAATATCTTGGGGTGCTTATGAATGAAGAGATTTTTGGAGTTTTAGATCCAATCGATTCGTTAAGGGTTGTTTCGGAATTGAATACCGCCGAAACCATTTCGAATTCCAGAGCCGATATACAGGCGATGGAATTTGCAGCGGAAGCTTATAAACAAAACTACAAAGCCGATAAGATGACGTTTCTCCCTAGGCTGAATGCCTTTGGAAGCTACGAACTATATGACGATCAGATTTTTCAGGCAGACGCGAACGGTTATTTGTTTGGCGCAGCTTTAACTTGGAATCTTTTTGAAGGTTCAAAACGCTTTGGAAAGATTGAAAAAAGTAAGGCCGAATTTAACAAGGCAAATCTGGCGTTGGAACAATACAGGGCTGAAAGCCAAATGGAACTAAACAAGGCGAGACGTATGTTCCTAGATGCGCAGAACAGTTTAAAGTTGACTGAACTGGCATTGGAGCAATCAAAAGAAGCCCTGCGAATCCGAACCAACCGATTTAAGGAAGGGCTAGAAAAAACAACTGATTTGTTAATGGCAGAAACGCAATATTCACAGAAACAATTGGAGTATTTCAATATCGTTTTTCAGCATAATTACGCCTTAGCGTATTTACAATTCTTAACAAAAAACTAAAGAAACCGAAATCAACAAGATTTAAAAAAACATAAAAAATGAAACAAATTTATACCGGCATACTTCTTTTAGGAATTCTTGGCTTTAGCAGTTGCGGCAATTCTTCCGAAGAAAAAAATATTGACAATTCAGCAGCGATTCCGGTGACGGTGCGTTCAGTAACTGCAAAAAACAACACCCCTTTCTTAACGGCCAGCGGAAAAATAGAAGCCGCAAATAGCGCCACCCTCAGCACCCGAATGATGGGTTTTGTGGATAAGGTTCACGTGAATGTTGGGGATAAAGTTACAAAGGGACAGTTGTTAATTAGTATAAACAATGCCGATCTTTCGGCAAAACAAGCGCAGACCAGTGCCGGCATTGCCGAAGCACAAGCGGCTTTTAACAATGCTGAAAAAGATTACCATCGATTTCAAAACCTCTTTGACGATAACAGTGCGAGCCAAAAGGAACTCGACGACCAACGTGCACGGTATGAAATGGCAAAAGCCCGACTAGAAGGGACAAAGCAAATCAAAAATGAAATACAATCGCAGTTTGCCTATGTAAATCTGCGGTCGCCTTTCAACGGCGTAGTGACCAACCATTTTATTGAAGTAGGTGATATGGCGAACCCGGGAGAGCCTTTGCTTTCGGTGGAGGGTCCGGGTACTTTTGAAGTTACCGCTTCAGTACCCGAAGGTGAAATTTCAAAAATAAAGTCGGGAGCAGTAGTACAAGTGCACGTGAAGTCTTTAGATAGAATACTTCACGGCACGGTTACCGAAGTTAGTAGTTCCGCTAAAAACACGGGTGGCCAATATCTTGTAACAGTGGTTTTGGACAGAACTGATGCAACAATTCTTTCGGGTATGTATGCTACGGTACAATTTCCCTTAGAAGCGAAGACGGAAACGAGCTTAATTATGGTCCCGGAGGACGCTTTAGTAAAACGCGGACAATTGACAGGGATTTATACTGTAAGTCAGAGCAATACCGCCTTACTGCGTTGGTTGCGCCTAGGCCGGACTTTTGGAGAGAATGTGGAGGTGCTTTCGGGCCTTTCCGCAGATGAAAACTATATTATTGCTGCCGAAGGCCTGCCTGCCGGACAGCATGGAAAGCTTTTCAACGGAGCGAAAATAACCCCTAAAGAATAAGAATGAAAGACGGATTAGCTGGCAAGATTGCTAAATTATTTATAGGTTCAAAGCTTACAGTACTGTTGATGATCGTATTTATGGTCGTAGGTGTCTGGAGCTCGTTTTTGATACCCCGCGAAGAAGAACCGCAGATTGATGTCGCCATGGCCGATATCTTTGTTGGTTACCCGGGTGCCTCTCCAACCGAAGTAGAATCGAGGGTAGTAAAACCTTTGGAGAAATTAGTTTCCAACATCCCGGGAGTTGAGTATGTGTATTCCACCTCCTCAAAGGAAGGAGCGCTAGTAATCGTGCAGTTTTATGTAGGCGAAGATATTGAACGTTCGTTCGTCAAGCTATATAATGAGATGAACAAACATATGGACCAAATACCTCCGGGCGTAACCATGCCACTTGTGAAACCTCGTGCCATTGATGATGTGCCTATGCTGGGAATAACGCTTTGGAGCGAAACGTATGATGATTTTCAACTGAAGCAGATTGCCGATGAACTCACCCAAGAAATTGAAGAAGTAAAACAGGTTTCAGCCACTCAGAAAATTGGAGGTAGAAACAGACAATTGCGGGTAATATTAGACAAGGACAAATTGGCTGCAAGCGGTCTCGACTTTTTGGGCGTTGCCGAAATGTTAAAAGCAAACAACCAGCAAATGAGTTCAGGCAGTTTTGATAAGAATGATACAGAGTTTTTGGTCACCACCGGGAATTTCCTAAAAAGTGCTGCCGATGTTGAGAATTTGGTGGTGGGTGTGCAGCAGGATCAGCCTATCTATCTTAAACAGGTTGCAAGTATTGTTGATGGACCGGAAATACCTAGACATTATGTTTCCTTTGGCTTTGGTGGCGCAGGTGAAAATGCCTTAAAACACCTTTCGGAATATCCTGCCGTGACCATTTCTGTTGCAAAAAGAAAAGGAGCCGATGCCATGCAGATTGCCGATGTGATAATCGATAAGGTTGAACATTTGCGAAGCAATTTAATTCCGGATGATGTTCGTGTAGAAATTACCAGAAATTACGGGGAAACCGCTTCCCAAAAGGTTTCAGAATTATTAATGCACCTATTAGGAGCCATCTTGGCCGTTACTCTAATTGTAATGTTAGCAATGGGCTGGCGCGGTGGATTGGTCGTATTCCTTTCGGTACCCATCACCTTTGCGCTGACACTTTTGAGTTATTATCTGCTCGATTATACGCTTAATAGAATTACACTTTTTGCCTTGGTCTTTGTCACGGGAATCGTGGTGGACGACTCCATTATCATAGCCGAAAATATGCACCGGCATTTCAAAATGAAACGCTTGCCTTTTAAGCAGGCGGCCATTTATGCAATAAATGAAGTAGGAAACCCAACTATTTTGGCAACGTTTACGGTAATTGCTTCAGTGTTACCCATGGCGTTCGTTTCCGGACTAATGGGGCCTTATATGTCGCCAATGCCTATTGGAGCCTCCATTGCGATGATACTGTCGTTGTTTGTGGCTTTAACGGTTACGCCTTATTTAGGGTATATTTTCCTAAGACAGAAAGAGAAACCTGTCCGCCGAGGTGGGAATGGGAAAGGTCCAAAAGAAGAAAAACCGGTGGAAAACACCTTCATTTATAGAGTTTACTCAAAACTGGAAACCCCTTTGATCGAAAACAAGAAGACGCGTTGGCTGTTTTTGGGAATTACCGTTGTTATGCTTTTGGGTTCTGTCATGTTATTCTTTACAAAATCAGTTGCCGTGAAAATGCTTCCTTTCGACAATAAGAATGAAATGCAAGTAGTGATCGATATGCCCGAAGGAACCACCTTGGAAAGAACAGCGGTGGTTGCCCGTGAAATTGGGCAGTACCTTTCAACGCATCCTTTGGTAGTGAATTACCAAAATTATGTGGGTACCTCGGCACCCATAACCTTTAACGGTTTGGTGCGTCATTACGACCTTCGAGGAGGGAGTAACATGGCCGATATCCAAGTGAATTTAGTTGGAAAGGAAGATCGTAGCGATCAAAGCCACGACATTGCGAAAGAACTTCGGCCACATATTCAGGAAATCGGAAATAAGTTTGGTGCCAACGTAAAAATAGTGGAAGTACCGCCTGGGCCACCTGTCTTATCCACCATTGTGGCAGAAATCTACGGACCTGATTACGACCAGCAAATTGCAGTGGCCGAAAAGATACAAAACATTCTCAACGAAACTCAGGATGTGGTTGACGTGGACTGGATGGTAGAAGCCGATCAAAAAGAGTACGAGTTCATTATTGACAAGGAGAAGGCGATGCGTTACGGCGTGACGCCGCAGCAGATTGTCAATATGATGAATATAGCCCTTTCGGATAGGCCAGCAACCCAACTCTATGATGAAACAGCTACCGATCAAGTGGGAATACTGCTTGCTTTGGATGAAAAGGAAAAATCCACCATTCAGGATATTTCCCAGTTGAAGATTGCCTCAAAACAAGGACATATGATTTCGGTAGGCGATTTGGTCGATATCCGACAAAGCATCCGGGCCAAGAGTATTTATCGCAAAAACCAAAAGCGAGTAGTCTATGCGCTGGCCGATATGGCAGGCGAACTCGAAAGCCCGGTGTACGCCATTTTGGGAATGACCGATAAGCTTAATGAAATTGAGTTGCCCACGGGTTACAAAATGAATGAACTGTACTTGCAACAGCCAGAACATGCAGACGATTTTACCGTGAAGTGGGATGGCGAGTGGCAGATTACGCTGGAAGTATTCCGTGATCTGGGAATTGCTTTTTTAGGTGTAATCATTCTCATTTACATGTTGATCGTGGGTTGGTTCCAAAATTTTAAGGCTCCTGTGGTCATGATGGTTGCCATTCCCTTATCGTTAATAGGAATTGTACTCGGTCATTGGATTATGGGTGCGTTTTTCACAGCTACATCATTTATCGGAATGATCGCTTTGGCAGGTATTATGGTGCGAAACTCGGTGCTGTTGATTGATTTTGTGAATCTGCGAACTGCTGAAGGAATTCCGTTAAAACAAGCCGTTATTGAGGCGGGTGCTGTACGAACAACCCCCATCTTGTTGACGGCGGGAACTGTTGTTATTGGTGCTTTCGTAATACTTTTTGACCCGATTTTCCAAGGGCTCGCCATTTCATTGATGGGCGGAACCATAGTTTCCACAATACTCACGCTGCTTGTTGTACCGCTGGTTTATTATATGATAGAACGGAAAAACAATAAATAGTAGTGAGTAATAAGAATAAATAATTAAAACTATAAACGGATGAAATTATTGATCGTAACCACTGTAGACGAATTTCAGAAAGACGTGTTGCAACTTTTCAAAAAAGCAAATATTGAGAGCTTCAGCGGTTCTGACATTGAAGGCTATAAGAACGCATCTTCCTTTATGCTAAACTCCAGTTGGTTTCCTTCTGAAAAAGGAGGCGCAGACAGCAGTATGTTCTTCTCCTTCACCGAAGATAAGAATATTGATTCGTTTTTCAACTTAGTGGTGCAATTCAATACAATGATGGAAACTAACAACCCGATCCATGCAGTGGTTGTTCCTATAGAACGGAGTATTTAAAGATAAGCGAAACAAATAAAGAGAGGAATTCTAACATTAAAATAATTAGTATGATCAACAGATATATTAGAGCTATTGCCGGAACTTTTATTTTGATCAGCCTTTTGTTGGCTGTTTATGTAAATATAAGCTGGTTGTGGTTCACAGGTTTTGTAGGTGTCAACTTGCTACAATCATCGTTTACCAGATGGTGTTTGATGGAAAAAATTCTCAAAAAGTTTGGGGTTCAAGAAACGGGAGGAGACTGTTGCGTGTAGAAATCTGTTCTACTTGTAAGTGTGAGAACGGATTTATAACTTGATCAGTCCTATCCTATTGGATATGATTATAATCATATTACGAGGAGGCTGAAAAGCATATCTTTGAATTAGTAAATTCCATTTTGGGAGGAGATCCATTGTCCAATATTAAAAACAGTAGGAGCGATACAATCCCAAAAAAAATTTAAAGTTTTCAACGATGAAAAAGAAAGTTTTGATCCCTACAGATTTCTCCAAGAACGCATGGAACGCCATCGCCTATGCTGCCGATCTCTATAAAAGGGAAGAAGTAGAATTCTATCTGGTACATGCCTATGGGGATTCCCGCTCTAAGATCGCAAATGAAAAAGCCGAAAAGGAACTTCAAAAGACCTTACAACATTTAGAAATACGAACCATCCATCCGCGACATAACTACAGTACGTTAGCATTAGATCTTTTACCTCTAAAAGCGCTAAAGCAGACTATAGAAAAATACGATATCGAACTCGTGGTTATGGGAACCAAAGGTCAAACCGATGCGACCGATGTGCTCTTTGGCAGTAATACCATAAATGCCATGGAAAAGATACGTAATTGCCCTGTATTGGCAGTCCCGGGTAATGTAATATATCAAGATCCAAATGAGATCGTTTTTCCCACCAGTTATAAAACGCATTACAAAAAGCGCGAAATGCAGCACCTGTTCGAAATTTCTAGGATCACCAATGCGCCTATACGAATTCTACACGTTCAGAAAAAAGAAAAACTTAGCGAGGCACAGCAACACAATAAAGAACTGTTGGAAGACTGTTTGGATGGTACGCAGTTTAGCTTTCACTGGTTGGAAAATATAGACATTCAAGAAGGGCTTCTTCAATTTGTTGAAGAACGAAAGAGCGGGATGATCGCCTTTATTAATAAAAAGCACCTTTTCTTCGGAAGTGTTTTTTCAAACCCTTTGGTAAAAAAATTAGGATTGTACTCCAAAGTACCGGTCCTCGCACTCCATGATTTTCGTAATTAACCCTAGATGAAAGAATCCCATCAAAAATTTGATGTGGTCAAGTCTTCCGGGGAGGTAGTGCGATTCTCTGTGGAAAAACTAAAACATTCCTTACATCGTAGCGGCGCCGATGATAAAGCCGTACAGGAGATTGTCGATATTGTTCGTGACGAACTCTACCAAGGTATTTCTACCAAAGAGATCTATAATAGGGCTTTCGCATTGCTAAAGAAAAAGAAATCGGTATATGCCTCCAAATACAAATTAAAGAAAGCGATCTACGAACTGGGCCCCACAGGATTTCCATTCGAGAAATTTATTGCAGCACTGTTGTTCTATTCAGGATATGCTACGCGAACAGGGCAAATACTACAGGGACGTTGTGTAGATCATGAAGTGGATGTTGTCGCTCTTAAGAACGGTCAACATATCGTAGCCGAATGTAAATTCCACAGTGATGAAGGGCGCAATTGCAATGTGAAAGTGCCGCTTTATATCCATTCTCGTTTTAAAGATATTGAAGCGTATGGTATGGAGCTCAAGAATCCTAAGATCACGCCTAACGAAGGATGGGTGGTGACCAACACACGGTTTACAGCAGATGCGATCGAATACGGTACCTGTGCAGGCTTGGTATTGTTAAGCTGGGATTATCCGAAGGGTCATAGTTTAAAGGAACGTATTGACCGTTTGGGCTTATATCCAATTACTGTTTCTACATTATTGTCCTCTAGAGAAAAGCAGTTTCTACTGAGCCGGGATGTGGTACTTTGCAGGGAGTTGGTCAATGATGCGTTCTACTTAGATCATTTGGGGATTTCCAACGGTAGGAAAGTCAAAATTCTTGCAGAGATATCCTCGCTTTGTAAAGGTACATCATGAAAAAAATCAAGGTGCATTTTTTAGGGGCAGCAGGAACCGTTACGGGGTCTAAATTTCTGTTGGAAACCCCCGAGCAGACTATTCTTATTGATTGTGGGATGTTCCAAGGACTGAAGGAATTGCGCGAAAAAAACTGGGAATATTTGCCTGTGGATGTTTCAAAAATAGATGTGGTGCTGCTCACACATGGTCACTTAGATCATACGGGCTATTTGCCACGATTGGTAAAGCAAGGATTTCGAGGTAAGATCGTAGGTACAGCACCCACGCTGGAAATTGCAAAGATTATTTTATTAGACAGTGCCAAGATCCATGAAGAGGAAGCCGAAAAAGCCAACGAAGAAGGCTATTCTAAGCATTCTCCTGCAGAGCCATTCTATACTGTCGAGGATGCCGAAGTCACCCTTGGATTCTTTCAGAAAGAGGAAAAGGATAGCTGGAACCGACTTTCAGAAAACATACAATACAGATTCCAATATAACGGTCATATCATTGGTGCGACCTTTATCGAATTGGATCTCTTCGGAAAGATCTTCGTCTTTTCCGGTGATGTGGGAAGAGAGAACGATCTGCTCCTTTTTCCCCCGAAAAGACCCCAATGGGCAGACTATCTTTTTATGGAAAGCACCTATGGACACAAATTACACCCCACCGAAAGTGTTTCAGAAAAATTAGTGGAACTCATCAACAGGACCATACACAATCGCGGCAATTTGATCATTCCTTCCTTTGCGGTTGAACGATTACAGACGTTGATGTTTCTGCTTTGGAAATTGTACGACAAAAACCGAATACCGAATATCCCAATATTTATAGATAGCCCCATGGGCAACAATGTATTATCTGTGTTTCAGAAATTTCCGGATTGGCACAAACTTCCTATGAAAGATTTCAACGCCATGAACAGCCGAATGAATATCATCACCTCCTATAAAGAAACATGGGAAACCATAGATAATCCGCAGCCCAAAGTGGTGATAGCAGGTAGCGGCATGGTCACCGGCGGAAGGGTTTTGACCTATCTGAAGCAGTTGATAGATAAAACGAATACTACAGTATTATTGGTGGGGTACCAAGCTGAAGGAACCCGCGGACGGCAGTTGCTGGAAGAAACGCATGAAATAAAGTTCTTCGGAAAGTATTACGAGGTCAAGGCAACAGTGGATCATATAGAAAGTCTTTCGGCGCATGCAGATCAGCAAGGGCTGTTAAACTGGACAAGCAACATAAAGAACATACCTGAAGAAACCTTTCTTATTCATGGAGAACCTTCGGCACAGCATGCATTGCGTGTAAAACTGAAGGATACGTATGCGTGGAGGGTTTCCGTTCCGAAGTTATACGACATCAAAGAAATCTATATCTAACAAAATTCTTTGGGAAGCTGAGGGATATCATATGTAAGGAAGACCAATTACGCTACTTTTAATGCGTATTTAGGGAACTTGGTACAAGATACCTGTAGCACCTATGATCAAAAATTTTTTTAACCCTATCAAACAAAAGACAATGCGACTACACTATGTTTTTTTTGGAATACTATTAGGGCTTCTTAGCGGATGCGCCTCCAGTAGATTGGTGAACCAATGGAAAAGTCCCGACACCCCCGTTTTTGAAGCGAATAAAGTATTGGTGATAGGGATGACGGCAAATATTGATTCCAGAAGGATGTTCGAGGATGAGCTGGTGTCTCGTTTGGAGAAAGAAGGCGTGATCGCCGTGAAAAGCGTCGACTTTTTCGATACTTCTTTTACGAATGCCGAAAAGACCGAAGCCGAACTCAATGCCATCGAGAACCAACTGCTGCAAGCCGGATTTGATGCTGTTTTAATATCAAAGGTCACAGGTTCCGAAGACCGAACTACGCTAGTAGGATCGATCAACGCATTTAGGAACGAAATAGGCTCTTTTAGAGAATACTATTACGAGAATCAGCAAATCTATTCGGAAGCACAGCAACCTTCTTCGTACAAGGTTTACCATACCGAAACCTCACTCTTTTGTATATGCCCCGGGAAAGAACGAGAGTTGTTATGGAAAGGAATGATAGATGTAATAGATCCGCAACGAGCAGGGCGTGCCGTGGCAGATTACGCCCGAATTCTTATGAAGGAAATGGCACAGCAACAAATGCTGTTGGTTGCCAATTGATATTGTTAGCAATGGATGATCAATAAGGGTACCGGACTTTCATAACTTATTTTTGAAGCCCCCGACCCAAAAAGCAATCTATCTAAAAAATGCTGTTCTTCCACGATGACGGTATGCAGTTCGACGGGCATTAATTGTTCAAAGGCTTTAATGGCCATGGCTTCAGGAATATCCTTTACACGAAATAACTGGTAATTGAGCATCTTCTGCAATCGCTCCAAATTGGCAGTAGTATCTTTGGCAGTTATTGCAGCTTCCGATTCTTTAATGTCCAAGACTTTTAAGTTTGCTTTGTGTAATGACAGCACCTCTTTTAATAAGGGAACCTGCGACATAGGAAAGGACTGGTAGTTAAGAGATAGTAAAACCGATTTTATCGGCGTGAACCGATACGCTTCCGGAACCGTAAGTACGGTACAGTCTACTTTGCGAATTACCTGTAGTGTATTGCTGCCAAAGACAACTTCTTTGGCATTGGTGGCACCATTGGTTCCCATAATAATAAGATCGATATTGTATGTCACCACCGCTTGGTTCACGGCATCGCAAAAAACGTCGTAATCCAGCAGGGGTTTAAAGGTATAGCGTTCCTCTTTGTATGTTTTTTGGAGGTAATCGATTACTTCCTTAATTGCTTTCTTATTGTCTTGAAGAACACCATTGTAAATCGAATCTGTCGGCGATCCGCTCATTACCTCACTTAAGGTGAAATCGGATGTTTTCTGAACGTTCAACACATAGAAGTGCATTTCCATTCCGGCAAAGAATTTCATTGCGTATGTGATGGCATTCATGGCGTTTTCTGAAAAATCGGTAGGAAGAAGAATATGTTTCATGCTACTATATTTTCTCAAAAATAGTAAGAAGGTGCGTACATAGGTATGATTTCGGTCATATTACAAAAAGCATTTCCTTATGCTTTTAAATGCGCTAAGGTAATGTTCTTAAAACGTTCGCGAAGTGCAGATTTCTCCTCAACAATAAGTTCATGAATGGCACATGGATTTTGCGCATCGCAGTTCTCTAAATTTAAAGCACATTCTTGGAGCCGGTCCTTACCTTCCAATTCGATAATAATGTCTAAAACCGAATGCTGTAATTGCGCATCGGTCAGGTAAAAACCCCCATGCCTCCCTTTGGTAGATGAAATTAGGTTCTTTGCCGCAAGTTGCTGAAACAGTTTTGACAGGAACGCCTGTGGAACCTCGGTTGCTTCGGCAATATCTTTGACCAACAATTTTTTTTCTTCCGAAGCATTTGCCACCAAATAGACCAAGGCTTTTACCGCATATTTTGAAGAATGTAACAGCATGACATCGTATCGTTAAGGATAACCGGAATCAAATATACATTATAAAAAGAGAAAACAATCCTTTTATGATAAATATCATATTTTAAATTGGTTTTCACCGCTACTTTTGACCCGTAATATTTAATCAAATGTACCATGAAATATCTATTTAAATCGCTGTCGGTTCTTTTTGTCTTCACATTGCTAAGCTGTGGAGGAGGCGATGAAAAAAAGGAAAAGGAACAAGTAAAAATTGGAAGTTATAAAAAAGAAGAAACTACCAAGGCTGTGGAAAAGACTCCGGCCACAACCGCTACGATCGATCTTTCCAGTAAAGGGGTAGGACCTATCAAGAATTTAGAATTACCCGAAACGATCGATCAGGGCTTAGCGTCTCAAGGTCAAGAATTGTTTAAAACAAAATGTACGGCTTGCCACAAGGTAGGAAAAAAATTCATCGGACCAGCTCCCGATGGGGTCACAAAAAGACGTAGTCCGGAATGGATCATGAACATGATCTTGAACCCTGAAGAAATGGTACAGAAGGACCCAATCGCAAAGCAATTGCTTATAGATTATAACGGATCTCCAATGGCCAACCAGAGCTTGACCGAAGCAGAAGCACGAAGCATTCTGGAGTATTTTAGAACCTTGGATCAATAATTCAGTAAAGAAGCATATATCACCAACCAATCAACCAGCCAAGACGTACTTTGAAGTGCTTTTGGCATAAAAACGAAACCCATGAAAACAATAAGTAAACTCGTACTGGTTTCAATCTTAGTTTTTTTTACCAACTGTAAGTCTGAGACCAAAAATGATTCACCGGCCGCCGCCTCACCGGCAGCAACAGAAGAAGTTGCAGATTCCGAACGACAAGGGCAAGCCTTTTTAAAAGATGATGAAGGGAAGCCCACGGTACTTCACATTGCAATTGGGTCTAAGGACCATTCAACCTTGGTTGCGGCAGTACAAGCAGCCGAATTGGAAAATGCACTTGTAAATGCCGGTCCGTTAATGGTCTTTGCACCCACGAACGAAGCTTTTGAAGCGCTGCCTGCGGGCACCGTTGAGGACCTGTTAAAGCCAGAGAACAAGGAGAAATTGGCCTATATCTTGAAACATCATGTTACACCAGGAAATTACGATAAGGAATTTTTGAAAAAGTTCAAATCGTTAGGACAAGCAAGTAATGAGAATGTTCCTGTTGAAGTGAAGGGTGGCGATGTGTATGTGGGAGGCGCCAAGATCATTGCGAGCGTTCCTGCCGGAAACGGGATCGTGCATGTGGTGGATAAGGTAATTCTTCCAAACAATTAATTCAGAAAAAACAACCATTTAATCAAATACTATCATGAAAAAATCATTTAACATACTATTGTCGTTTGTGGTCCTCTTTGGGATAATAAGCTGTAACAATAGTGAATCCAGTAACAAGAATAAAGGAGCCCTGAGCTCCAACGCTGCAGAGAAGGTCTACGTGGCGCCGGGAGAATACGATGAGTACTATGCCTTTATTTCCGGAGGTTTTAGCGGGCAGCTCTCGGTTTACGGTTTGCCGTCCGGACGATTGTTCAAGGTCATTCCTGTATTTTCACAAGATGCCGAAAAAGCCTGGGGATACAATGAAGAGACCAAACCCATGTTAAACACATCTCACGGATTTGTGCCATGGGACGATGCGCACCACCCGGATATTTCTCAAACCAATGGGGTTCTAGACGGCCGTTGGGTGTTCATTAATGGTAACAATACACCGCGTATCGCAAAGATTGACCTCACGACCTTTGAAACGACCGAGATCATTGAGATACCTAACAGTGCCGGTAACCACAGCTCTTCGTTCGTAACCGAGAATACGGAGTATGTAGTGGCAGGAACACGTTTTTCGGTGCCCATCCCGCAACGGGATATGCCTATTAAGGACTATAAAGGGAACTTTAAAGGCTCATTATCATTTATTAGTGTAGATCCGGAAGACGGAGGCATGGATATAAAATTCCAGTTGTTAATGCCCGGATTCGATTACGATCTTTCGCATCCCGGAAGAGGGAAATCACACGGTTGGTTCTTCTTTACTACCTATAATTCTGAAGAGGCAAATACCTTATTGGAAGTGAATGCTTCTCAAAATGATAAGGATTTCATTGCTGCTGTGAACTGGAAGAAAATTGAAGAATATGTGAACAATGGTGGGGGTACTAAAATGCCTACTAATTACGCTCATAATGTGTATGACGAGGAAACCCACACAGCAACGTCTACCATGAAGAAGGAGGTGTTGGTGATAGATCCAACCGAGGTTCCGGGAGCTGTGTATTTTTTGCCAACGCCTAAATCACCTCACGGTTGTGACGTAGATCCTTCAGGAGAATACATCGTTGGAAACGGAAAATTATCTGCTAATCTAACAATACACTCCTTCACCAAGATGCTAGATGCTATCGAGAATAAGAAGTTTGACGGAGAAGCATACGGTATCCCTATTTTAAAATTCGAGGATGTACTGGCAGGCGTGGTTGAACAACCAGGATTAGGACCTTTACACACTGAATTTGATGATAAAGGAAATGCATATACCACCTTCTTTATTTCTTCTGAAGTGGTGAAATGGAAATTAGGAACTTGGGAAGTAGTCGATAGACAACCATGCTATTACTCTGTAGGTCACTTAATGATCCCGGGTGGAAATTCGAGAGAGCCTTCAGGTAAGTATGTGGTGGCTATGAACAAGATCACCAAAGACCGATACCTGCCCACAGGACCCGAGGTCACCCAGTCGGCTCAATTATACGACATTTCCGGAGAGAAAATGGAACTGTTGTTGGACTTCCCAACCATAGGGGAGCCCCACTATGCAGCAGGTATCGCAGCCGATGTGGTAATGAAGAACTCTAAGAAGATCTTTAAGATCGAGGAAAACAAACACAAGTATGGTATCAAATCGGAATCGGAAGCTCGTGTGGAACGTAACGGAAACGAAGTCCATGTATACATGTCCATGATACGCAGTCACTTTAACCCGGACAATATAGAAGGGATTAAGGTTGGGGATAAGGTGTATTTCCACGTGACCAACCTAGAGCAGGATTACGATGTACCACACGGAATTAGTATGATTGGTGCTAACACATCTGAGCTGTTGATCATGCCGGGACAAACCGAAACCTTTGTGTGGGAGCCGAAACAGGTAGGGGTATGGCCATTCTATTGTACCGACTTCTGTTCTGCACTACACCAAGAGATGCAAGGTTATGTAAGAGTATCTCCCGCTTCGTCACCGCTCGAGTTGAGCTGGTCATTGGGAGAGGATTAATTAGTTGTTAATAGCGGAAATACATTTGCGTAGTGATTAGTGGTATTTCCATACAAAGACGGGAGTTTTCGACTGCTCCCGTCTTTCATTAAAATAAAATGTCATGATAAAATCGCGTATACTTATGGGACTTTCAGCCGTCTTGATCTTAGGGCTGTTTCTTTTCCCGCTTTGGAATATAACTCTAGAAGCACCACAATATCCAACTCCATTGGGTATGGATATTTACATCAATGATTTTGCAGACACAAATCCCCATGATATAAAGAACATCAACCTCATGAACCATTACGTGGGCATGAAGTACATACCGGAAAGTATTCCCGAATTTCAAATCTTTCCCGTGGTGATCATTATAATGTGTGTATTAGGGTTATTTATTGCATTAAAAGCAAATTACAAATGGTTCCTGGGATGGTTCCTGCTCATGTTCGTATTGGCCGCAGCTGGGATCTACGATTTCTATCTATGGGAACACGACTACGGACATAACCTGGACCCTAAGGCTATTCTAAAATTCACCAATAAGGACGGTACCGTAATGGGTTTTCAACCGCCGTTGTTTGGAACCAAAGATATTCTTAATTTCAAGGCGCACAGCTATCCGCAATTAGGGGCTTACTTTTTAGCTGCAGGGATGGCCCTGTCTTTAGTAGCATACTTTGTGGGTAAAAGGTTTAAAAGCTTAAATTGATACACCTAAGACATGAGAACAATTTTTTACATATTACTTATTTCTTTCCTTAGTATTTCCTGTACCATTAAACCACAAGAAATACACTATGGAGAAGACGGTTGTGTCTATTGTAGTATGACCATTGTCGATAGGCAACATGCTGCCCAATTGGTTACCAATAAAGGAAAAGCGTATAAGTTTGATGCGGCAGAATGCATGTTTCATTTTATGAAAGAGAACGATATGGAAGTGGAACTCTATCTTGTTACGGATTATGCACAACCTGAAAAACTTATTGATGCCACAAAGGCCACCTTTATTATTTCTGAAAATATTCCCAGCCCCATGAGAGCCAATCTATCTGCTTTGGAATCAAACGAAGTGGCCCGGAAACTGCAGCAAGAGAAAGGCGGCACTCTGTATACGTGGGACGAGATACAAGATCAAGTTTCAAAATTTTAACATGGTCACTTTATTTACAGGTTTTTTGAAAAATCCACTGATACATAGCATTCTTTTTTTCTTGGCGGGTATCCCTTTTCTTTTTGCCAATACATTGGAAGTTTGTGCTACCTGCTCCTATAAGAGTATTCGGGAAGCGGTGCAAATAGCACAACCCTTTGACACTGTCTTGATACAAAAAGGGACTTATAAGGAATATAATATTATTATTGATAAACCCCTTACCCTTTTAGGCGACAATTATCCTGTGATCGACGGACAGAACAAAGGGGAGATCATTAAGATCCTTGCTGATAACGTTACGCTGGACGGCCTGTTTATTATTAATGTGGGAACCAGTTACACCGAAGATTATGCCGCCGTGCGGGTGGTTAAAAGCAAGAATTTTATCCTCCAGAATTTGGTCTTAGAAAAGCTTTTCTTCGGAATTTATCTTGAAAAGGCTAGTGATGGCAAGGTTTTTCATAATAAGATTATAGGGGATGCCAAAGAAGAGTACAATTCGGGTAATGGAATTCAATTGTGGTACAGCAATAATATTGAGGTAGATCAAAACATAATCACCCACGTGAGGGATGGTATCTATTTGGAGTTTTCAGACTTTTGCAAGATCACCAACAATACAAGTTCGCACAATATTAGGTATGGGCTGCATTTTATGTTTTCCAACGATGATATATATCAAGGGAATACCTTTCAGAATAACGGCGCAGGGGTTGCCGTAATGTTCTCTAAAAAAATTGAGATGTATGATAATATCTTTAAAGATAATTGGGGGTCTGCTTCCTTCGGAATTTTATTAAAGGAAATCAACGATTCTGAAATTGTAGGCAATGTATTTGAAAGTAATACCGTAGGCATTAACATAGAGGGTTCCAACCGGGTGAACTATAAGGACAATGACTTCATCAATAACGGATGGGCCATTAAATCCCGAGGCGCGTGTTATGCCAATCTTTTTACAGAGAATAATTTTTTGTATAACTCTTTCGATCTTTCGTATAACAGCAAGCTCAACGACAATAAGTTCAGTAATAACTATTGGAGCAATTATACCGGCTACGACCTTAATAAAGATGGTATCGGAGATGTACCGTACCGTCCGGTAAAATTATTCTCTTACGTGGTGAACAGAACTCCGGAAGCCATTATTTTATTGCGGAGCTTGTTCATCGATATTATAGATTTTTCTGAAAAAGTTTCACCGGTCTTCACCCCGGACAACTTAGTGGATGCAGCACCCAAAATGAAATTGATATCCCATGATTAAAGTTCAAGATTTACATAAAAAATTTGGAAAGAACCAAGTGCTACAAGGCGTGGATCTGGAAATAGAGCAGGGCGGGATCTTTGCCATCCTGGGTCCCAATGGCTCGGGAAAGACCACCCTTATTAAAAGTATTTTGGGGATGGTCATCCCAAATTCGGGCGTAATAAAAATTGAAGGTAAACCTATTAAAAAGGACTGGAAGTATCGTCATAAGATCGATTACCTTCCACAGATCGCTAACTTTCCTTCTAATCTTACGGTTCAGGAACTCATCAATATGATTAAGGACCTTCGTGGCAAAGAAAATGTAGACGACTTGCGGCTTATTGAACTTTTTAAGTTGCAGCCTTTCTTAAAAAAGAAGCTGGGCAATCTTTCCGGGGGAACTAAACAAAAGGTAAATATCGTATTAGCCTTTATGTTCGATAGTCCGCTCCTTATCCTCGACGAGCCTACCTCCGGACTCGACCCTATATCATTATTGCGATTAAAGGATTTGATCAATTCAGAAAAGGAAAAAGGGAAGACCATACTTATCACCTCACACATAATGAGTTTTGTGGAACAGGTAACCAACGATATTGTTTTTCTACTCGAAGGAAAGATCTATTTTAAAGGAAGTATCACACAATTGAAGGAGCAAACTCAGCAACCCGATTTTGAACACGCCATTGCGTCGATTTTACAACAGAGCTATGATTAAAATTCTCAAATATAGTTTTTACGATCTCATGCGGAGCCGTTGGAGTTACGTGTACTTCGCATTCTACCTTTTGTTAGGCGTTGTCCTGCTTTTTCTCAATAACGATCTGTCCAAAGCAGTGATCACCCTTATGAATGTGATCATTGTATTAGTCCCGCTAATTGGAACCATCTTTGGCGTGATGTATTATTACAATTCGAAAGAGTTTACCGAACTTCTCTTAGCACAGCCTGTAAAACGTACTTCCATATTTTTGGGTCAGTATTTGGGTGTCGCGCTTTCACTCTCCATGAGTTTGATCATTGGACTAGGAGTACCATTTATATTTTACGGTATATTCAGGTCCAATGCCATTTGGGACTTTTCATTACTGCTTATCACCGGAACCTTTTTAACCCTGATCTTTACTGCTCTGGCTTTTATGATCGCACTGTCCAATGAAAATAAGATTAAAGGATTCGGGTATGCTATTTTGCTGTGGCTGTTCATGGCAGTGATCTATGACGGAATCTTTTTGATGTCTTTGATCGCCTTTGAAGAATATCCATTAGATAGCTTTTCACTAATCGGTACCATGGCAAATCCTATTGATCTGTCGCGTGTACTTATTCTGCTGAAGCTTGATATTTCGGCCCTTTTGGGATATACGGGAGCGGTATTTCAGAAATTCTTCGGAACCAGTTTTGGCGTGATCATCTCTATTGTGATGCTGTTGTTGTGGGTGGTGATTCCAACATGGATCATTCAGCGGAAAGCAAAGCGGAAAGATTTCTAGATATGAGCAATATCATTGCCTGAAAGGGAGTGAAATGGAATCTTTGCCAAAAAATTAATGGTTATGCATTCCACCCCTTATACAGGACTTACTTTAGTATCACCGCTTGAAGCTGTCTCAATTGTACAACCCGGAAACCGTGTGTTCTTTCAAGGAGCCGCAATGACCCCCAATCTTTTGATTGATGCTTTATGTGATCGATACGAAGAGCTTTCAGATATTGAAATCATTCAAATTCACACGCATGGTGATGCCAAATACACACGGCAGCCTTATTGTAATGCATTTAAATTACACAGCTGTTTTGTAGGGGAAAATGTTCGAAAAGGTGTTGCCACACACACAGGGGATTATATTCCAGTTTTTCTGAGTGAGATTCACTGGTTGTTTAGAAGAAAAATCCTTCCGCTGGATGTGGCGTTTATACAGGTTTCACTTCCCGATAAACACGGGTATTGTTCATTGGGCGTTTCGGTGGATATTACCCTTCCGGCGATACAAACTGCAAAGAAAGTAGTAGCATTGATCAATCCGATGGTTCCAAGAACCCATGGTGACGGAATTATTCACGTCAATAGTATCGATTATGCTGTTGAGGTCGATACGCCTATACACGCTTCCCCTTTGGGGGCGCCTTCACAAATAGAGGCGACCATTGGAAGACACGTGGCGAGTTTGGTGGAAGATGGCGCTACTTTGCAAATGGGAATTGGCAACATACCTAACGCTGTATTAAGCAATCTAATGAACCATAAACGATTGGGAATACATACCGAAATGTTTAGTGACGGACTGCTACCCTTGGTGGAAAAAGGGATCGTCACCGGGGAAGAGAAGGAGATCAAGACCGGAAAGATCGTTACCTGCTTTGCCATGGGAACCCAAAAACTCTACGATTTTGTGGACGATAATCCTATTGTTCATTTTAAGGAAGCAGGATATACGAATGATACCGCCCTCATTAGGCAAAACCCTAAAGTAACTGCCATCAATAGTGCCATAGAGATCGATCTTACAGGACAGGTCTGTGCAGATTCGATAGGAGCATATCAATATTCGGGTGTGGGGGGACAGATGGATTTTATAAGAGGTGCGTCCCTTTCCGAACGAGGAAAACCAATAATTGCCATGCCTTCTGTCACTACCAAAGGACTGTCTAAGATAACCCCCTTCTTAAAGGAAGGAGCCAGTGTCACCACGACCCGAGCTCACGTTCATTATGTTGTCACTGAGTATGGAATCGTGAATCTTTTTGGAAAGAGTTTAAAGCAACGTGCCCAAGCGTTGATCTCCATTGCACATCCCGACCATAGGGAAAGTTTGGAGCGGGAAGCATTCAATAGATTCAATCTACAGTAATTGGAGAAATCCAGAGATCTTACCTAGATTCCTTAATTTATACGGTTAAAGGTTTGTTTGTCAGCGTTTGTGACAGACAAACCTTTCTGTTAATAACCCTCTTAATAACTCTCGAACCTCGCACTTGAAACCTCCGTTAATCTTATTTAATTTTATAAAAGATAAAAAGATCTTTTATACTTAAATATGCGTTATCACGATTTTCAAGTTGTTTTACAGGAAGTTCCCGGGGAGATTAGTTTGTGTTATTCCATTACCGGCTGCCGGTTACGTTGCGACGGCTGTCATTCTCCCTTCCTTTGGAAACTAAGTAACGGGACACCCCTTACTAAGAAGTTGTTTGCCCAGACAGTATATAGGTACAAGGGCTTTGCCAGCTGTGTCATTTTTATGGGCGGGGAATGGCATGGAGAAAAGCTCCTAAAACTTCTTAAAATAGCAAAGAGAGAAGGGTATAAGACCTGTCTTTATACCGGAGAGGAAAACGTAGATACGATGCTTTTGGAACAGTTGGATTTTATCAAGACAGGTAAATGGGATCCCACATTGGGAGGTCTTGACAGCCCTCAAACCAATCAGCGATTTATAGAAGTAGAAACCAACAGAAACCTCAATCATTTATTCACCAAAAACTAATAACATGATACGACTTACCGATACTCAGGTGGCAAAAAAAATCAGTTTTATTGATCAGTACATTCAATCCTCTAATGCCGCCGATGGCTCTAAAGTAGATGCCAATGCCAATGTTACCTCCAAGAATATTGCCACTATGGAGGCCGAATTAAATAAAGACATCAATATTCAAGTAAATAGGGCATTGGTGGCGCGTAAAATTTCGCAACTTTTTGGAGAAGCTAGTGCAAAAGAATACCTGCGACAAATTGAAAACCATGAAATATATGTCCACGATGAGACTTCTTTGAAACCGTATTGTGTAAGTATAAGCATGTATCCTTTTTTGCTTGACGGACTTACTAAAATGGGAGGGGAGAGCAAGGCGCCAAAACACTTAGAAAGTTTTTGCGGGGAGTTCGTTAATCTTGTGTTTGCAGTGAGTTCCCAATTTGCCGGTGCGTTAGCGACCGTAGAATTTCTCTTGTATTTTGATCACTTTGCGAAGAAAGACTATGGCGCCAATTATGTATCGACACATACAAAAACAGTGGAGAATCACCTTCAGCATGTGGTCTACGCGATAAATCAACCCGCTGCGGCACGTGGTTACCAATCGGTGTTTTGGAATATTTCACTCTACGACGAAGCCTATTTTAACAGCATGTTTGGAGCCTTTGTCTTTCCGGATATGGTAAGACCTGAATGGGAGAGTGTAAAGCGCTTACAAACCTTTTTTATGAAATGGTTCAACGAAGAGCGAAACAAGGCTGTACTCACCTTTCCCGTAGTAACGGCTGCGATGTTGGTGCAAAATGGAGCACCTGTGGATACAGAATTTACGACTATGTGTGCACAGGAGTTAAGCGAAGGAAATTCTTTTTTTATCTATCAATCTGAAAACGCCGACAGCTTGGCATCTTGTTGCAGACTTCGGAATGAGATAAGTGATAATACCTTTAGTTATTCCTTAGGGGCCGGAGGCGTTGCAACAGGATCTATTAATGTGATCACCCTCAATATGAATAGACTTATCCAAAAAGGAGCAGATATTGTTACAGAAGTACGAAAGGTCCATCAATACCAAGTGGCCTACCGTAAGTTAATTGAAGAATATGAGGCATCGGGCTTATTACCTGTCTATGACGCAGGGTTTATTTCGCTAGACAAACAATTCTTAACCATTGGTATTAATGGGATGGTAGAAGCGGCCGAAAGTTTAGGTATTGAAGTTAAAAATAACAGTACCTATAAACAGTTTGTCAATACCTATCTTAAAGCCATCTATAACGAAAATAAAGCAGCCAAAGAAACCTATGGGTATATGTTCAATACAGAGTTCGTGCCGGCTGAGAATTTAGGGGTAAAGAACGCGAAATGGGATCGGGAGGATGGTTTTTTTGTTCCTAGGGATTGTTACAATTCTTATTTCTATGTCGTTGAAGATCAACAAACAAATTCATTGGATAAGATCATTCTGCACGGAAAAGAAATCATTCAATATCTCGACGGAGGCTCCGCACTCCACCTTAACCTAGAGGAAACCCCAACGGCAGAAGGCTTTGTAAAACTGATTCACGCTACTGCCGCCGCCGGATGTAATTATTTTTGCTTTAATATCAGGATCACCCTTTGCAATGATTGTGAACACATCGATAAAAGAACGCTTTATAGCTGTTCAAAATGCGGTTCGGTGGATGTCGACCACGCTACAAGAGTGATCGGTTACTTGAAACGCGTTTCTAGTTTTAGTTCGGGACGACAAAGGGAACATGGCTTAAGACACTACCACAAACAAAATCGAAAGAATGCGCTCAATGAACATAGAGTAGGAGTGCTTTCTTCATTACGTCCAAAGACAGCGGAGCAAGTAACCCACCATCCAAACATCGATTAATCGTGAGGAAAACTGGGTCTTTCAATTCTTTTTAGTTGAAAGTAAATTTTCTGAAATGATTTTAGTCATAATTTAAAACTTAAAAAATATCAAATCTTTGTAAAAAGATAAAAAGGTCTTTTTATAATTTAATAACTCGATTTCTATGTTGTCAAAAAAACAAGCCCGAGCCTTTTTTCTCGGAGGGACATTAGTCACTTTTTTAGTGTTCATCGGACTCACCATTTTCTCTTTCAGTAAGGACCAAGATCAAACCAATTACGAAGCTATTACAGATAGCGTAGTGCGTGGAAAAGAAATATGGGAAACAAACAATTGTATGGGGTGCCATACTATTCTAGGAGAGGGGGCTTATTACGCTCCCGAGCTCACCAAAGTTATGGATAGACGAGGGGAAGGATACGTGAAAGCGGTTCTCATGACACCCAATCCATGGGCTCCCAACGGTCGGAAAATGGTCGCCTATGGTTTTTCTGAAGAAGAAGCTATGGATGTAATCGCATTTTTGGATTGGATAGGCGACATCGACCTTAATGGTTTTGATCGCGTGGTATCGCCCCTTGCGAAAGATGAAAAATCAATAGACACAAACTAAACTAAAAATCATGAAATACAAATCGCAAAAAGTAGCGTATTGGTTCTTTGCATTGTCCATGCTACTCCTCGTTTTACAACTTACATACGGCTTCATTATGGGTTTTGCCAGAATTGGCATGGATGGCTTACATGAGTTTATTCCATTCAATACAGCAAGAGCTGTTCACACAAACCTATTGGTAGTTTGGCTGTTATCAGGTTTTATGGGAGCAGCATATTATATTATCCCCGAAGAAGCCCAGCGTGAGCTTGTAAGTGTAAAATTAGCTTATGTGCAACTTATCTCTCTTGCTCTAGTAGGGGTAACCGCTATTGTTGGGTATCACTTCAATTGGTGGGAAGGACGTAAATTCCTTGAAATACCACGGCAACTGGATTATCTTGTTGTTGTAAATGTTCTATTGTTCCTAACCTTGATCTTAATCACCCTTTTTAAAGGTAAACGAAAGACAACCACGGCTCTGGTGCTTACAATGGGATTGCTATTTGCTGCCTTGTTATACTTACCCGGAATGCTTCCGTTCGACAGTCAGGTGACAGATTCCTTTTTCCGTTGGTGGGTTGTCCACTTATGGGTTGAAGGTGTATGGGAATTAATCATGGGAGGTATTCTCTCATTCCTCTTAATTAAATTAACGGGGGTTGACCGAGAGGTGATTGAAAAATGGCTTTATGTGATCGTAGGACTTACTTTCCTATCGGGTATCTTAGGAACAGGTCATCACTATTATTATATTGGTGTGAATAAGATCTGGATCATTGTTGGGGGTATATTTTCGGCCTTAGAACCGTTGGCATTCCTTGCCATGGCATTGTTTGCTGTTAATATGTACCGAAAAGGCGAAAAGAAGCATCCAAATAAAATTGCTCTTTTTTGGACCCTGGGCTCTGCAATTGTATCTTTTGTTGGAGCGGGACTATTAGGTTTTGCTCATACGCTGCCACAAACCAACATTTATACACATGGTACACTAGTTACTGCCATGCATGGGCATCTTGCTTTTTGGGGTGCTTACGCTATGATCGTTCTGGCCATTATAAGTTATTCGCTTCCAAATATGACAGGTCGCAAATTATACGACGGAGTACGAGGCCGACTCGCTTTTTGGACGGCCAATATTGGCATGATCGGGATGACGGTAGCGTTTGGTGTTGCAGGAGTTGCTCAAGTTTATTTGGAACGAAAATTTAAGATGGATTTTATGGAAGTACAAGAAGAGATTAGTATTCACTTTGTCGTGCTCATACTTTGCGCAACCTTGTTCGCCGTAGGAATAACGACATACATTATAGACTTCGTGAAACATGGACGTCCCAATAACGAAGCACTCCAAAAGATAGATGGATAGAATTATTGACTTAAAAAGGCTTGAGATAATTATCAATATACCTAAACCTAAAATGTCTCCTTTCAATGCGATAATTAATTTGGGCCTTTTTTTAAAATATACAATATGACAAACATTGCTTCAGTAAACGAAAAAAAAACGATCACTACCCCCGAGAATTCACAGCCGGAACAGAAACAACCTTTTTATAAGGCAACGGGCAAGGAAATGGATGTTTTTAGACAAGCTTTTATCAATAAACTACCTTTACTTCTTAAAGGTCCTACCGGGACAGGAAAGACCCGCTTTGTCGAATTTATGGCTCATGAAGTCGAACGTCCGCTGATTACCATTTCCTGTCATGAAGAAACTTCTTCAACAGATCTTATAGGGCGTTACATAATTAAAGGAGCCGAAACAATATGGATCGATGGGCCATTAACACGTGCCATAAAAGAAGGCGCTATATTGTATTTAGATGAAATAGCCGAAGCGCGTCCCGATGTAATCGTCGCCATCCATTCACTTACCGATCACCGTAAAGAACTCCATATTGATAAATTGGGAATTACGATCTCGGCGCACCCGGATTTTATGCTGGTGGCTTCTTTTAACCCCGGGTATCAAAAAGGTTTCAAGGAGCTGAAACCCTCCACTAGACAACGTTTTGTAGCGATTCCTTTCAAATATCCCAATCCTCAGGATGAAGCGGAAATCGTTACCATTGAAACCGGGATCGATAGGCCGATCGCAAAAAAACTGGTTCACATCGCTAACAAAATCCGCAACCTTACAGAACTAGGTCTTACAGAAACTGTTTCGACGCGATTACTTGTGGATGCGGCAAAACTAATTGGTTCCGGTTTACCCAAACGCCTATCGGTACGTGTTGCAGTGATTGAACCGCTCACCGACGATTTAGAGATTACAGAAGCCCTTTCAGACTTGTGTGATCTTATGATCTAAATGTGTTTTCTATGTTCGAACCAGATGAATTTCTATTTTCGAAAGTTGCTAAATTCCTTAAAACCCGGAAGAAGAACGCCAAGGATTCAATTGCGTATGCCGTAAAGTTGGAGGAAATAAAACCCCGCCTTGCCCTTATTGCCAGGGCAATTACGGGAGTTTCCATAGAGATCTATCCCGCCGAACGGGAAGGGGGGTATAAGAATACCAATTTCTTTCTACCTGAACGCTTCGCGCTATTCGAGACAACGGCTCAAAACACCAGTTTTTATCTCTACCGCGTGCTATATCTGTCCATTCAAATGGATTTACAACTCAATTATATGTCGGAACAGGAGCACACACTGGAAGAGGCTCGGGAGAATGCGTTGGATACTTCGGAAATGGTGTTAGCAGAACTTTTTCACCAATTCCCAATGGTAGAGCCGGTTCACGATGCATTGTTGGAACTTTTTCAGAAAAAAGCTTCAGAAAAAATGAAGGCTGATTATACGTTTCTCTACGGAAAGTGGATGCAGAACGATCCCGAAGTGACCAAGAAGAAAGCACTTCAGAATATTTCAGAAAAAGTAAAAACAGCTATCCAAGATGAGATCAATACCATTCTAAAAGCCAATGCCGTAGAAGAGATCGTCTCTCTGGAAATAGATAAAAAGGCTCAGGAAGATTATGTGCTCACTCATAATTTTGAAAAAGTGGAAACTGCTGAAGAATGGGAAGGAGGCTGGCGTGATTTTGACGGCGACGATGATCTGGACGAGCATGCCAACGCCTTGGAAGATTTACACATGAAAAATACGGTACGGGTCGATGACCCTACACATTCGATCTATCAAGCCGAATTTATTGAAAATACAACTATTTCAGAAAGTGCAGAGATCCTTACGGAAGCACAGTATTTTTCGTATGATGAGTGGGATTATAACAAACGTACGTATAAACCTAATTTTTGTAAGGTATATCCTAAAATCCAAGCGGAAACCAATAGCGATTATTACAAACAAACACTTAAGCTTCACACGTCCACCTTGATGGGAGTTCGTAAAATGCTTACATCGGTAAATAATAAATACCGGCAACAACGGCGGCAAACCGATGGTGAAGAACTCGATCTGGATGCTGTTACAGATCTGTTTGTAGATGTTCATTCGGGTCATACACCTTCAGATAAAATATATCTTTCAAAACGAAAAAAAGAAAAGGATTTGTCCATTCTTATCTTATTGGATAGCAGTCTCTCCAGCGATGGATATGCCGCCGGAAACAAGGTGATCGATGTGGAAAAACAGGTCTCCATTATTTTTGGGGAAATTTTGGTAGAATTTAAAGTGGATTTTTCCATTGATTGTTTTTATTCCAAGACCAGGAACCACAGCACCTATATAACGCTAAAGGGGTTTGATGAAGAATGGAATAAGGCGAAACACAGGGTTGGAGCTGTTGAGCCGTGTGGATATACGCGAATAGGAACTGCTCTAAGGCACTCCGGCGCACTGTTGGAATCACGAAACTCTAAAAATAAGTGGGTGATCTTGCTTTCTGACGGAAAACCCAACGATTACGATAAATACGAAGGAACGTATGGGATACAGGATGTGAAACAGGCATTGAGGGAATTGAATCAACAAGGTATAAACTCTTACGCTTTGGCAATAGAGGCACAAGCAAAATACTACCTGCCGCAAATGTTTGGGCAAAATCACTACCAAGTCTTAACCACACCGGTAGCATTATTAGAGGCGTTGGTTAAATTATACGATAAAATAAAACATCAAAACTAGCATAGTGGCGCGTACGCAAATAATAAACTACAAAAACCTGTATTATCCTCCCGGGGGAATCTTACTTTGGATAATTATCTATTTGGAACTTATCACTTTTGGGATTGCTCTCGTATTTATGGGTATTCACGCTTCTGATATGCCGGAGTTATTTCATGCATCAAGATTGCTTCTTGATCGGTCTTTAGGCACTATCAATACAATAGTTTTGTTGAGTAGCGGATGGTCCATGGCGCAATCCCTACACTTTTTTAGAAAGGGGAATTTTGCTAAGAGCAGACTATTTTTGGTAGGCAGTATGCTGGGAGGCTTACTATTTATCGTAATAAAGGGAATAGAGTATTATGATAAAGTAGACGCAGGTCTTACCATGGGATTCAATACATTCTTTTCATATTATTGGATGCTCACCTTGTTCCATGTGATACACGTATTTGTAGGCTTGGTGATACTAGGAACCATGCTTTTAGGGCTTCGTAAAAACCCGGAACGTATACAACTTGATGATTTTGAAGCTGCCGGCGCGTTTTGGCATCTTTGTGATCTAATATGGCTATTGTTGTTCCCTGTTATTTATTTGCTGTATTAATTATGGAAAGAACAATTAATATTACATGGATAATTCTTTTGGCACTCACAGGTATCTCTGTGATCCTATCGCAATTTGTGAAAGATTATATAGCCGCAATTATTCTAGGCTTAGCGATTTTTAAGATTATTGGTGTCGCGTTAAATTTCATGGAACTGAAAAAGGCACACCTGTTCTGGCAGGTGCTCATAATAGGTTTTACGCTTCTAATTTGCGTAATTCTTTTACTTCTTTAGGATTAGTTCGCTACGGAAACTACTGTTTTTTCAATTTTGATACGAACATCTACCGCAACAAGGTCCTTTGGATTTCCAATCAACGGATTAATGTCCATTTCTGTTATTTCCGGAGCGATCTGAACAAGTGCCGAAATACGTTGGATTATAGCTATGAAAGCAGCTTCGTTGATTCCGTCCTTACCCCGAACACCCTGCAATAATTTATAACCACGCAGCGATTGAAGCATTGCTCTTGCTTCTTTTTCTGAAATAGGAGCTAATCCGGCCGCCACATCGTTGAGAATTTCAATAAAGATTCCTCCTAAACCACAAATTATGGTATGGGGAAACCCTGCTTCTTTTGCTACACCAACAAAAAGCTCTAAACCGGCTAATTGCGGTTGTGCCATTACAGCTGTTGCGTTATCAATGTTCATCAATTGATCAAAAGCATCAGAAGCTTCCGCTACCGAAGCGATATTTATTAGCACGCCTTTTATGTCAGACTTGTGAAGGGGTCCTACTACTTTCATTACAATGGGAAAATCGAACGCATCTAATTTTAAAAGCAGTGCTGCTTTTGTATTTTCAACTATAGTGGGAACATGCGGGATGTTGGCGGCTTTTAGTAGCGCTTCAGTATCACTTGCAGTTAAGTATCCCGATGGGTTTTGTTCAATAATTTTTCTAATGTTTTTAAGGTCTATTGAAGGAAGAACAATTGTTTCAGTAGATGGCTGAGGGGTTTTATAAACTTGAGCCAATGCTTTTCCCAGAACAACTTCATCCGGAAAATTGATATGCCCCTGCGCAATGAACCGGCTAATTTCACGCCGGGCATTTATTACGGAAGGTAAAACGGGAAATATAGGTTTTTTGCAAACATCCAGTTTAACACCCAGAACGTTGTACACATTCTCCACGTCCAACAGACCCGGGCTCCCAAAAACTACCACCATGGCGTCGATTATATCAAATTTATGTTCACAATAATCTATAATGATACCTAATTGTTCGGCTGTTCCTGTAGCGAGGAAATCAATAGGGTTACCAACCGAAGATCCCGGG
This sequence comes from uncultured Altibacter sp., assembly GCF_963972995.1. Taxonomy (NCBI): domain Bacteria; kingdom Pseudomonadati; phylum Bacteroidota; class Flavobacteriia; order Flavobacteriales; family Flavobacteriaceae; genus Altibacter; species uncultured Altibacter sp. The sequence continues at coordinate 114,731 of NZ_CAXAXI010000003.1, read as the reverse complement.
TATAAGTAGCTTTTTAATTTTTCAGCTTCTTGTCCTTCTATAACCGGAACACTTAATCCGCCTTTGGATAGGGCATCGGCCAACATAACTGCCGAGCCGCCGGCATGTGTTATAATGGCAATGTTCTTTCCTTTTAACTTTTTATATTTAAAGATAGAAGCTACACTCAATAATTCTTCTCTGCTGCTGCAATATACTATTCCGGCCTTATTGAATAATGCCCGTACTGTCATGTCGCTATTTGCCAAGGCACCTGTATGCGAAGTTGCCGCTCTGCTTCCTTCTGTGGTACTTCCGGCTTTAATTGCAGCGATCCTTACTCCTTTTTTAATAAGAGAAGCAGCGTGTCTTCGGAGTTTTTCGGGATCTTTTATAGTCTCTAAATATAGAAGCTTAATGGGAGCATCGGTAGCCGGATTATAGTTGCGATCCATATACTCCAATACATCTTCTATGCTTGTTTGCGCCCCATTACCAACCGAAAAAACATTCGCAAATGTAACTCCTAAAGCCATTCCCGCTTCCATAATGAATACTGCCGTAGCACCCGACCCGGAGATTAGATCACAACCACTTGAATCATATTTGGGAATTGGCGAGGTAAACACGCCTTTATAGTATTCTGTGATCACACCAATACAATTAGGACCTATTAAACAGCCCTCGACCTTTTCTACAATCTCAGTGATACGACGCTCCAAGGATGCCCCGACCGCATCGGCTTCACCAAATCCCGCCGAAATAATTATAAAGGCCTTCGTATTTTTTTGCTCTGCCAAAACGGTCACTGCTTCTAAACAATGTCGGGCAGGAATGGCAAGGATCGCAAGATCGATATTTGGAAGGGATCCTACATTGGGAAAACTGTGTACTCCCTGTACTTTTTCTTCTTTAGGATTGACGACACAAAGGTTTCCCTTAAAGCCTCCATCCAAAATATTCTTAAGCATTTTCCCTCCCGGCTTCTTCACATCATTGGAAGCCCCGATAACTGCGATACTTGATGGGGAGATTAATTTTTTGTTTAGCATATCCTTTTTGAGAATAAAGGAGTAAAACTAGAGAATCGACCTCAACTTGAGTATGATTTAAATCATATATGTTTCACTAAAAGCATGCTGAAGCAATAGTCGTCAAAAATGATAAATGTCATATTTGAAGGGCGCTGTTATGGTTACTTTTATCGCTGTATTTATTTGTTCAAAATGTCAAAAATTACGAGAAAGTACTTTTTTGTGATCGCAATGTTACTTGTACTTTTCTCAATTTATAATTATTTCATTTACAGCGCAGAATCTTATACGCCTTCATCTGCATTAACCTCTCAAGCCATCGAGGGTCAAGAACTATGGCAGGAAAATAATTGCTGGTCTTGTCATCAGTTATACGGATTGGGGGGATATTTAGGACCGGATCTTACCAATGTTTATTCTAATATCGACAAAGGACCATTGTTTATAAAGGCCTTTTTGAACAGCGGCGTAAGCAGCATGCCTAAATTTAATTTTTCGGAAGGTGAGAAGGATGCGATTATCGAATACTTGCGAATCGTCGATGAAACAGGATACTATCCCAATTTCGATGCTTCTATTGAACGCAGCGGCTGGGTAAAAATAAAGTATAAAGATGCCAAATAGACTTCCTTTATATTTTTTAATATTTGCGCTATTTGCTTTATTGGCAGGGATCTTATTCGGACTTACGGCATCGTTTCAATACATAGTTCCGGAGCTCTTAAAGGAATATACGCCTTTCTCAAAGTTGCGGCCATTCCATACCACATCGGTTATTTCATGGATTATTCTTGGAGCTACCGGGAGTATTTATTTTTTCATGTCAAAAATTGAAAGATTACAAATTGCAGCACCTTCTTTAGTTTGGGCACATTTTATCATTTTCTTGTTAACGGGAGTCGCAATCTATATTTCCTATGCCTTTGGATTTATGAAAGGAAGGGAATACTTTGCTTTTGCCCCTGTCTTGATTATTCCCATCATTCTGGGTTGGATACTTTTCGGATTCAATTTTTTTAGAACCCTTCGGAAGAAAGTGAGAAATTGGCCGGTATACTATTGGATGTGGGGTACCGGGATTGTTTTTATGATCTATCATTTGATGGAAGCCCACCTTTGGTTTTTTGACTATTTCAGGAGTTCGTTTATAAAAGACATGTCCGTTCAGTGGAAATCGTATGGTTCTTTTACAGGGTCTTGGAATATGCTGGTTTACGGGATTTCAATTTACGTAATGTCCAAAATAAAAAAGGACAGTAATGTGGCCACAAGTAAGATCGCATTCTTCTTCTATTTCTTAGGACTTTCCAACCTTATGTTTGGATGGGCGCATCACACCTATTTTTTACCAACACAGCCTTGGATTCGCTATTTGGCCTATGGGGTGAGCATGACAGAATGGGTCGTTCTTGGTTCTATTATTTATAATTGGAAACGGTCGTTGCCTAAAGTCGATAAATTAAATCACCCTATGGCAACCAAGTTTATGATGTCTGCAGATTTCTGGATTCTGCTCAATCTAATTCTTGCGCTGCTGTTCTCCATCCCGGCCATTAATTTCTTTACCCACGGGACCCACGTTACTGTTGCACATGCTATGGGTACCACGATTGGGATCAATACAACCATTTTGTTCTCTTCCTTGTATTTTATTGTTGGAAACTTAAATTTTTCATTCCCAAAAGCGCAATGGGTAACCAAAAGAGGATTGCAACTTTTTAATATTTCCCTGTTTCTTTTTTGGTGTTCCATACTTGCCGCAGGGATAAAGAAAAGTTATTGGTTGTATTTTACTAAACAAGGACTCTTTTCCGAAATGCAGGAAGGCTTAGCAGTAACGTATGGAGCAATTAGCTTCTTTGGCGTTGCACTCGTTATTTCTATCGGAATGATTGCCTTGCCGTTAGTAAAGGCTTTTATTAAGCAGATAAGAACAAGCGAACCCGACTATTAATTATAAAAATCCCATTTTTCTGAAGCTTCAGAAAGTACACCTTAATCGAATTGTTGAACAAGGGTCAAACCATGATTTTAGTCATATTTAGTAGGGGTTAATCATTTTATTTTTGTGTCAAAACAAATCAATTGACAAAAAAACTTTCCGAAGCAATTGTATCGTTGAAAAATGATAAAAACGCTGTCATTTTAGCACATTATTATCAGGCACCCGAAATTCAGGATATAGCCGATTATGTTGGCGATAGTTTAGGATTATCACAAAAAGCAGCTGAGACCAATGCCGATATAATTGTGTTCGCCGGGGTACACTTCATGGCTGAAACGGCCAAGATCCTAAATCCTACAAAAAAGGTGCTAATCCCCGATCTTAATGCAGGCTGCTCACTCGCAGATTCTTGTTTGCCTGGGCCTTTTGCAGAACTTGTTGAAGCGTATCCGGATCATATGGTGATCACCTACATCAATTGTTCGGCAGAGATCAAAGCCATGAGCGACATCGTATGCACTTCGTCAAATGCCCTGAAGATCGTAAATAGTATTCCTGCCGAAGTGCCAATTATTTTTGCTCCCGATAAGAATCTTGGGAAATATATTCAGAAAAAAACCGGAAGAGCGTTACTGCTGTGGGATGGATCTTGTATTGTACATGAAGCTTTTTCCATAGATAAGCTTGTGAACCTGTATAAGGAGCATCCGGGGAGCAAGATAATCGCACATCCCGAATCTGAAACCCACATTTTGGACACGGCTAATTATATTGGCTCCACGGCCGGAATGATAGGGTATGTTAAGAAGTATCCTTCCGAAAAATTTATTGTTGCGACCGAAGCGGGAATCTTACATAAAATGCGCCAAGAAGTACCAAAGGCCACCTTGATACCGGCCCCGGCGCAGGAAGATAACACCTGTGCTTGCAGTGAATGTGCTTATATGAAACTTAACACACTTCAGAAATTGTACAATTGTCTGCGCGATGACACACCACAGATACAAGTTTCAGAAAAAATAAGAATACAAGCTTTGAAACCCATAGAACGGATGTTGGAATTATCGAAATAGGATGAAAGAATCACAATGCCTTATTATTGGATCGGGTGTGGCAGGGTTGACTTTAGCCATAAAAATGGCCGAAGCTTTTCCAAAGCGCATTATTACTATTGTTACCAAGGCTCACGAATCAGAGTCCAATACTAAATACGCCCAGGGCGGGGTAGCATCTGTCATTAGTGAGAAAAAGGATTCTTTCCAAAAACATATTGCTGACACCCTTTTGGCCGGAGATGGCATGTGTGATCCCAATATAGTTGAAATGGTAGTGAAGGAAGGGCCCGAACGCTTACGAGAACTAATAGAATGGGGCGTGCGATTCGATAAGGATCTGCATGGCAATTTTTCGTTGGGTAGGGAAGGCGGTCATTCCGAATATAGGGTGCTTCATCATAAGGACGCTACGGGATCTGAAATTGAAAGAGCTCTTTTGCAAAGGGTACATGCTTTGGATAACATTGAGTTACTATCACATCATTTTGCAGTGGATCTTATCTTGGAATCCCATCCATTACATGCTTCCAATACACCATCAGCTTGTCTTGGAGCCTATGTGCTGGATCAGATATCGGGTGAAATTTGCGCTTTAAGAGCAGCAAGTGTTGTCTTGGCTACCGGAGGCCTTGGCAGGATCTACGGGCATACCACGAATCCCATGGTTGCTACCGGAGATGGTATTGCGATGGCCTACAGAGCCAATGCAAGGATCAGGGATATGGAATTCATTCAATTTCATCCAACTGCGCTTTACGAGGAAAAGGAAACTCCTTCCTTTTTGATTTCAGAGGCTGTAAGGGGCTTCGGAGCATATTTGCGTAATACCAATGGAGAACGCTTTATGTTGCACAATCATGAAGATGCCGAGTTGGCTTCAAGGGATATTGTGGCTCGTGCAATCCATGCCGAAATAAAGAAAGAACATATTCCCTACGTATATTTAGACTGTACGCATTTAAAGACTGAAACGTTTAAACAAAAGTTTCCTACGATTTTCACCAATTGTTCACGTTTAGGAATAGACGTTTCACAGGACTGGATACCGGTTGTCCCCGCTGCACACTATGTTTGTGGAGGAATTGAGGTGGATAGTTGGGGGAGAACAAGTATAAATAATCTGTTTGCGTGTGGAGAGTGTTCCCGTACAGGGCTTCACGGTGCCAACCGATTGGCTTCCAACTCACTTTTAGAAGCATTGGTATATGCCCATCGTATTTTTCGCTACCACATTAAACAAGATCTTAAAAGTATTACGGAAGAACCTCCACAATGGAAGCAGAATAAAAAATCAGGGCCAGCCGAAGAAACCATTCTTCAAAGTAAAATACTGGAGTTACAACAGCTCATGCGCTGTAACGCCGGGATCGTTCGAAGTACGCATGAGTTAACAACAGCACTTAAAATGCTTGCCATGCTTCGTGCAGATACCGAGATCCTATTTGAAAGACATACGCTCACCTCAACACTTTGTGAACTACGTAACATGCTAAGCGTAGCCTATTTAATTATTGATCATTCTTTACAACGTACCGAAAATAAAGGAGGCTATTATAATATAAACTATTCAGAAAAAATAAACACACTCGTATGAAAAATACAATAAAAGAAGCAATACAAGCCGGCATGACCTATGCTGAATATATGTTGATGTTCAAGCAGCTGGCTACACAAGACGGTACCACCGGAGAACCTACAGCGGAAAGGATTCAATTCACAAAATTGAATTTCAGCCGAAGCAAACGATTGGATAAGACCATTTTTCTTACAGAGATCCAGGCCAAGCGGCTTAAAGAGACCGTACAACCACAAACATGGTTGGTGCTAACCGAAACTTGGTGTGGGGATGCTGCGCAAACACTTCCGTTCCTCAACCGGGTTGCGGAAACAGCTCCAGACATTGAACTCCGGATACTGCTACGGGATCAACATCCGGAGTTAATGGATGCTTTTCTTACAAACGGCGCACGTGCGATCCCGAAGCTCATTGTTTTGGATGAGAATTTGGACGTGTTGGCAGACTGGGGACCACGCTCGGAAGCAGCAACCCAACTGGTGTTACAATATAAAGCCCAACACGGAACCTTGGATGCGGCCTTTAAAGAATCACTTCAAGTTTGGTACAATAAGGATCGCGGCCAATCGATTTTAAAAGAACTCATAAAAATGGTAACGTTGTTAGACGCCAAGAAAGTTAAGATAAGTTAGCTTCCTCTTTTTACAAATTGCTGTAGAAATAACAGGGCGATGGCTGTAAAAAGAAGAATGCTCGACAGTGCAAGTGCTTCGGGATAGTTTTCTATTGTGTTGCCTCCAAGCCACGAGGTCGTACCTCTATAAAAAATAAGTATCTCTGTTAGAAAGAAACCTAAGAGATACAGCCAATAAATGGGTTTGGTTATTCTAATTAGTTGAAATTGTTTTAGGAACGCTAAAAGTGCCAAACTAACTATCCCGAGAAATACCCAGTGGATATAACTAATAACGTAGTCAATATTTGCTGAAATGATTTTAGATGCAGGGGGAACTGCACCCAATAATTGCGCACCTAACTTAATTATTAGCAAGGCTCCGCAGACCTTTAAAAGCGAATATACCAGTCCCGGAAGATTTTCTTTAACGGTGACGCGATTTTTAAAAACCCATACGAACAGCATGCCAAAGGCAATCACCTGAAGGAGCGCTCCCATACCTGCCAACACATAAAAAATAGCATGAGGTTCCATCCACAACACAGATAGAAAGAAAGTGAGTATAACACCTGCATTCAGCAGGGAAAAGAATTTTTTAAATGCGCTGGGTGGAAATTTCAACCCCCAATCTTCTAATAACACAAAAAAAAGTTCAACTAAGGCGACAATAACCCAGCCGTTGTATTGAAAATGCAGAAAGAAATAGATGGCGTTTCGGTACCAAGGTGAACTGTTTCCTAAGGTGGTCATAATAGCTCCTAACGCCCAAGGGCCTATGCTGGAAAGAATTAAATACCAAAGTGATATACGCACTAACTTAAAGGATGGTAGTCGCTTTTTCGAAATCGGAACGTTTTTCAGAAAAAAAGAGACGAACCAGTACGAGGCAATTAAAAATAAAGTAGAAAATAGGATAGAGAATAAGGCATAACCGGTAAATGGGAATGAGAACAGCATCCCGAGAATAGTGACTTGCGTGACCCAAAAAATACGATTGTACATTTTAAGTGTAGCTTCATTGCGCAAAAAAGCATACACTAGAAGTGTCGTAATAGCTGTATAGACCCAACCTAGTAGAGCAACATGGGAATGAGTATGAACGATAAAGCGATAGGGCGCAGGGATATCGGCAATTGGGTACAACCGCATTATTACGCCTAAGAATGCAATGATAAAAAAATAACCAAGAGCTATATGTATGTGTTTATTGAGTGGCATGAACGTTTGTCAAACTTCAAAAATAAAAAAGAAGCTGTCCAAATGGCACGACCCGGACAGCTTTCTTAAGCAACAACATACTATTAAGACTGCAGGCGCTGTTCTAACTGCAAGGCCTTGGGATGCAGAATATTGTTCTCCAAATGAATATGCGTATGAAGGTCCTGCTCAAACTCATTTAACTTGTCGTATAAGGCTTTAAAGGTGTTGCAGGCTCCAGAAGGGGGTGTGTATTCATTGGTAAGCTGTGCTATTTCTCTAAATAGCTGGCCCACTTCCTCGTGTTCGTGTTCCATCATTTTGATGGGGTTGTCTACCGTTCCAAAATTTCTGTTTGGTAGGGGAGTCCCTTCTTTTTCGGCTCGTACCATTTGCTTTATGAAAGGGAAGAGAATCAATTCTTCCTTTTTCATGTGTGCGGCGAGTTCAGAAGCGATCTCACGAACAAGACGATCGATTTCGATCACTTCACTATAATGATGTCCATGTACCTTCGCCACTTTAGAGGCGTACATCAATAACAACGGCAGGTTCTCTTCCACATATTGGTGATGGATGTTCACGATGTAGTCGATCAAGAACGGAAGCTTCCAGTTATTGTAATCGTTCGAATCTTCTACGGAAGAATCGAGGTGAAGAAGATCGTTTTTCAAGGTCTCGTAGGCTATGCCTTTTTTCTCACAGGCCTTTTCTATGGTCACACCGCCACCACAGCAGAAGTCAATGTTGTATTTTTTGAAAACGTGGGATGCCTTGATGTTTTCGGTAACGATCTCGGCAACGGTTTTATCTTTTGTAATTGTCATAGTATGTATTTTTTATAAGGCAAAAATCGAAACTAGGCCCAGAGTAAAAAATGATATTTCTCATAAAAAGATAAATTTATCTTTTTTAATAAGAGTGCCGGGTGATATGATAATTATCATAGGTCTATTGTGTTGTTTGACTGATATTTACGAAAGATTTATTAAAAGTTTTTAATATGAAAAAAAATATGGGCGGCACAGACCGCATGCTTCGCATACTAATTGCACTTGGGATTTTAGTATTGTATTTCACTAATGTTATTGAAGGGACGCTGGGAATCATCCTCTTGGTTTTGGCAGCTGTATTCGTAATCACCAGTTTTGTGAGTTTTTGTCCTTTATATGCGCCGTTTGGGATTAATACCTGTAAAAAGACCACGCTCAAATAATTGGTGGGGTCTGACGCATAGCTGACATAAATCATTTTTTAAAGATCTCATAATCCTAACCTTTGCCCTAGGTATAATGAGCAAATTTTAATCTATGGATACATGCTTCCATTGTGGGGATTCTTGTCTTGACACTGTTATTCCCTACGACGAAAAAACATTTTGTTGTCATGGTTGTAAAACCGTTTTTGAGATTCTTAACGAGAACGACCTTGGATATTATTACGATCTCGAGAAGACTCCGGGGACAAGTCCCAATGAAGTTTCCGGCAAATTCGATTTCTTGGATAATGCGGCAATTGTCCAAAAGCTTTTGGAATTCGACGATACGAATACACAAATTGTATCCTTTGTAATACCTTCTATTCATTGCAGTTCTTGTATTTGGGTATTGGAAAACCTTCAAAAATTGCATCCGGCCGTAACGACCTCACAAGTAAATTTCCCGGAAAAAACCGTTCGAATCACATTTCATTCTGAAAAGGCTTCCTTAAAGGAACTTGTCTTGCTTTTAAGCCGTATTGGATATGAACCCAACATTTCGCTGGAAGATTCGAATAAAAAGAAAAAACAATACAACCGAAGCCTTATCTATAAGTTGGGTGTTGCGGGTTTTGCATTTGGAAATGTGATGTTCCTTTCGTTTCCGGAATATTTCGATCTCGGAAGAGGAGAAGAAGAGTTTTGGCTGGAACAATTCAAACATGTTTTTAGATGGTTGATGTTTACCTTTTCACTTCCGGTGGTATTCTACTCCGGTCGTGATTATTTTACTGCGGCCTATAAGGGCATACGATCGGGGTTCTTAAATATAGACATACCTATCGCCATCGGAATCGCGGCGCTATTCATTCGAAGTACCATGGATATTGTCTTCGACTGGGGTTCGGGCTTCTTCGACAGCCTTACCGGATTGGTGTTCTTTTTGTTGTTGGGTAAATTTTTTCAGCAAAAAACCTATGCCTTCCTTTCTTTTGAACGCGACTACAAGTCGTATTTTCCCATTGCGGTTACCCGCTTGCACAGAAACGACCAAGGAGATCTTTCCGAAGAGCAAACAGAGGTTTACGAAGTTAAAAAGGGCGATCGTATACTTATTCGAAATAACGAACTATTGCCGGTAGATGCCATTCTTATTAAAGGGAATGCCTTGATCGATTACAGTTTTGTCACCGGAGAGGCCGAACCGGTAACCAAGGAAAGCGGTGATAAACTTTTTGCCGGCGGAAAACAAATGGCAGGAGTGTTAGAAGTCGAGGTGTTAAAACCCGTAGAACAAAGTTACTTAACCCAATTGTGGAGTAACGAGGTGTTCCAAAAAGAACGGCCCAATCTTTTTCAATCACTTACAGACAGTATTAGCAGGCGGTTTACTGTCGCGGTTTTGTCCATCGCTTTTCTATCGACTCTTTTTTGGTTGGTGTACGATCCAATCCAGGCGTTCAATGTATTTACAGCCGTATTGATCGTTGCGTGTCCCTGTGCCATTGCCTTAGCGTCTCCTTTCACCTTGGGGAATTTATTGCGAATCTTCGGAAAGCATAAATTGTACCTTAAGGAAGCTTCGGTGATCGAGCAGATCGCAAAAGTAGACACCGTGGTTTTCGACAAGACCGGAACCCTTACTACTCATAAGAAAAGTTTGATCACGTATGAAGGGATTGCACTTTCTTCGGAAGAGGAGACCTTGCTAACCAACACACTGCGTGCGTCCAATCACCCGTTAAGTCGCGCTCTGTACGACTTGCTGAAGAATAATGGTATTCAAACCTTAGATGAATTTGAAGAAGAGACCGGCTTGGGTATGTACGCACGCTCCAATAACCTTCGTATGAAGGTTGGATCGTACAGTTTCGTAGATAGTGACACCAAAACAGATACCTCCCCACAAGCAGCGGCTGTGGCAAGAACCAAGGTGCATGTAAGCAGCAATGAAGTGTATAAAGGATGTTATGTCTTTCACAATGAATATAGAGAAGGAGTTGCGCGGGTTTTCGAGGACCTTCATAAGGACAAGAAGCTTATTGTTTTATCAGGCGATAATGAAGGAGAGCGAGAGCGGCTTCAAGAGCTGTTACCCAAAGGCACCCAATTGTTGTTCAACCAAAAGCCCAACGATAAACTGGAGTTTATACGCTCGCTTCAGGAAGCGGGAAGAACCGTAATGATGGTTGGAGATGGCTTGAACGATGCGGGGGCTTTAAAGCAAAGCAACGTAGGGATCGCTATTTCTGAAAATATAAACGTGTTCTCCCCGGCCTGTGATGGAATCTTGGATGCCTCCCGTTTTTCAGATATCACCCGGTTCTTTTCTATCTCCAAGAAGGGAATCAAAATCATAAAATGGAGTTTCCTGCTGTCGTTGCTATACAATATTGTAGGTGTTTCTTTTGCTGTAACAGGAAACTTACTGCCGGTAATCGCTGCGATTCTAATGCCATTGAGTTCAATAACCATTGTAGTGTTTACCACAGTGGCAACCCAATATGTAAGCACTCCCTTAAAACGATTTTAAATAAGGTATAACTGACCGATGTCATATTTTAAGGAACCACGCAGTACTAATTTTACAGCATAATTCAGGTAGGTATGAGTATTATTTATGTATTACTAACCATAAGCGTAATCGTAGCTTTGGTATTCTTCGCAGCATTCATTTTTTCAGTAAACAGAGGTCAGTACGACGATACGTACACACCTTCGGTTCGTATGTTATTTGAAGACGAAGTAGTTAAAGACACCACCGTTTCAACCCAAAAAAAATCGAATAAACAATCAAACACTAATCAAGAGAAACACGAATCACTATGAAAGTAGAACAATTCTATTACGACAATAAAGTCGTTAAGAAATTTATTTGGGCCACCCTTATTTGGGGGATCGTTGGTATGACGATTGGGCTCATCCTCGCGTTTATGTTCATGTTCCCTAACATGACCGATGGGATCTCGTGGTTGAGCTTTGGACGCTTACGTCCCTTGCACACCAATGCTGTGATCTTTGCCTTTGTAGGGAATGCCATTTTTGCAGGGGTATATTATTCTTCCCAACGCTTGTTAAAAGCCCGTATGTGGAGTGATTTCCTGAGTAATCTCAACTTTTGGGGTTGGCAGTTAATTATTGTTGGGGCGGCGATCACCTTACCTCTAGGGTATACCACTTCCAAAGAATATGCAGAACTGGAGTGGCCCTTCGATATTGCCATTGCCTTAATTTGGGTGGCGTTTGGGGCAAATCTCATTGGAACAATTCTTAAAAGAAGACAGCGTCATTTATACGTGGCGATTTGGTTCTACCTAGCCACTTTCGTTACTGTGGCCGTGCTCCATATCGTGAACAGCATTGAAATACCTGTAAATGCCTTGAAGAGCTATTCGGCCTTTGCGGGCGTTCAGGATGCTTTGGTGCAATGGTGGTACGGTCATAATGCAGTGGCATTTTTCTTGACCACACCATTCTTAGGCTTGATGTATTATTTTGTCCCAAAGGCAGCCAATCGACCTGTGTATTCCTATAAATTGTCTATTGTTCACTTCTGGTCGCTTATATTTATCTATATCTGGGCAGGCCCTCACCACCTTTTATACTCTGCATTGCCGGATTGGGCCCAGAACTTAGGTGTTGCGTTCTCGGTGATGTTGATCGCACCCTCATGGGGTGGTATGATTAATGGTCTTTTGACCTTGAGAGGAGCTTGGGATAAAGTGCGAACCGATCCTGTTCTTAAGTTCATGGTCGTTGCGATCACGGGATATGGAATGGCTACTTTCGAAGGACCTATGTTATCCTTGAAGAACGTGAACGCCATCGCTCACTTTAGCGATTGGATCATTGCGCATGTTCACGTAGGTGCATTAGCGTGGAACGGATTCTTGACCTTTGGTATGCTGTATTGGATGGTGCCTAAATTATTTAAAACAAAGCTCTATTCCATCAAATTGGCGAACTTCCATTTTTGGATCGGGACCTTGGGGATCATAATGTATGCACTTCCAATGTATGTAGCCGGATTTGTTCAAGCCTCCATGTGGAAACAATTCAATCCGGATGGCACGCTCACCTATGGAAACTTCTTGGAGACGGTAAGTGAGATCATGCCGATGTACTGGATGCGGGCCATTGGGGGTAGTTTGTTTATTATAGGTGCTTTTATTTCTCTATACAATGTGGTTCAGACCGTACGTCAAGGAAGCAAGGTTACCGATGAGCTTGCCGAAGCAGCAGCACTTGAGAAAGTAACCAAGAAACGAACCGCCAAAGAGGGGTATCACACATGGCTAGAGCGTCGCCCGGTAAAGCTTACCATCTATGCTACGATTGCGATCTTAATTGGAGGCATGGTACAGATCATTCCATCGCTTATGGTAGACGAGTATGTACCTAAGATTTCCAGTGTAAAACCGTATACCCCTTTAGAACTGGAAGGCCGTGATATTTACATTCGGGAAGGGTGTGTTTCGTGTCATTCACAAATGATCCGCCCTTTTAGAAGTGAAGTGGAGCGCTATGGGGAATATTCTAAGTCCGGCGAATATGTTTACGATCACCCGTTCCTATGGGGTAGCAAGCGTACCGGCCCCGATCTGTTCAGGGTAGGAGGAAAGTACAGCGACAACTGGCATTTGAACCATTTCTACGATCCGCAGAGTACGTCTTCAGGCTCAATTATGCCATCGTATAAGTGGTTGATACAACGTGAACTTGACAAATCCATGACCGAAGCTAAGATGAAGGCCATGGTGTCTCTTGGGGTGCCTTATACGGAAGAAGATATCGCACGGGCGCAAGAGTGGATGGATGCGCAAGGTACTACCATTCAGCAAAACCTGTACAGCGATCCCGATTTCGTGAAAACCTATGAAGCCGACAAGCAGTATGCACAAGAGAACGGTGAGACCTTTATTGAAATGAAGGATCGAGAAGTGGTAGCGATCATCGCATACCTGCAACGTCTTGGAACCGATATTAAAGTAACCAATAATGCTGAAGTTTCAGCGCAAAACGATTAAGTATGTTACGATTTATCAAAGGAAACTTAGAAAGCATCGATGGGGTACAGATCTATCCTATTATTTCACTGTTGATCTTCTTCATCTTTTTTGTAGTCCTTTTTTGGTGGGTCTTTACCGCAAAGAAAGAACACATTGCTGAAGTTAGCAACATTCCACTAGAGTCAAACAACCAACAAAACGACGATTTATTATGAGAACAGGAACCTCCTATTTACGGATCATCACCTTTATGGTCCTCGCATTTTTTCTGCTGGAGTTCACGATAGATACCGGCGATCAAATAGCCATTGAAAAATACCCCATTATTTGGGCCGTACTAGCCATGTTGCTGTTATTTGCCATCGCTGTGGAAGTCATTTCAGAAACACTGAAACGCATTCTTTTTAATGGGTTGTCTCCGGAAGCTAAAGGGCGATATCTCGCTGCGGAAGCAGCTAAGAAAGAAAATCGGTTTGGATGGTTCAAGCGGGTCTATAAGAAGTTACTGGGAAGCAAACCTGTCGAGAAAGAAGGCGAAATCATCTTAGACCACAATTACGATGGTATTAAAGAATTAGACAATAACCTCCCGCCATGGTGGGTGTATATGTTCTATGCTACTATAATTTTTGCTGTGGTGTATATGGTGCGTTACCACATATTCGACGATGCCAATCAGGATGAGGAATATGAAATTGCCGTAGCCGAGGCACGGGCGGAGATAGATGAATACAAAAAAACGGCCAAAGATCTTGTCGATGTGAATACGGTAGAACTTCTCACCGGTGCGGAGGATATCAATGCCGGTAAAACCATTTTTGAAGCCAATTGTGTTGCTTGTCATAAATCTGATGGCGGCGGCGGAATTGGTCCGAATCTGGTAGACGATTATTGGATCTTGGGTGGTGGAATAAAGAATGTGTTCAATACTATTTCTGAAGGAGGACGAGCAGGAAAAGGAATGGTCGCCTGGAAAACCGACCTGAAACCGGCCGAAATGGCCCAAGTTGCCAGTTATGTCCTCTCTTTACATGGTATTACTCCGGCTGAAGCGAAAGAACCCGAAGGAGAACTGTGGATAGATGAAAATGCCCGAGTGGACAACGTTTCGGTGGAAGTGATTGATTCTACGAAGGTACAGGTGATCATGACAGATGATCCCGTGGTGGAAGATCTCACAACCGACAATCAATAACAAGAATTTAAATTACAAAAACCCTTGGAGACCCCAAAGAACGAAAAGTTTAGAGACAGTATTGGTACTGTAACCAAAGAAGGCAAACGGGCTTGGGTCTTCCCAAAGAAACCTTCAGGAAGGTTGTATGAATATCGCAAGTATGTGAGCTACGTTCTTTTACTTTTTTTGTTTGCGGCTCCTTTTGTGAAGATCAACGGAAACCAGTTTCTCATGTTTAATGTGTTGGAACGCCGTTTCAACATCTTTGGATTTCCGTTCTGGCCACAGGATTTTCATTTGTTTGTGATCATGATGATCATAGGAGTGGTATTTGTGATCTTCTTTACCGTTGCCTTTGGAAGAATCTTTTGCGGATGGATTTGTCCACAGACTATCTTCATGGAAATGGTCTTTCGACGTATTGAATATTGGATCGATGGGGACCGCGGTAAGCAGATACGGCTGGATAAAATGCCTTGGAATAGTGAGAAAATTAAAAAAAGAGTGTTGAAGTGGAGTATCTTTTTCATTATCTCTTTTCTCATTGCCAATGTGTTCTTGGCATATTTGATAGGGAGTGATCGCTTGATACAATACATAATGGACGGGCCTTTAAGTCATGTGAGTACACTCATCTCTCTGTTGATATTTACGGGCGTATTCTATTTTGTGTTTGCTTGGTTTCGCGAACAGGTGTGTATCATTGCCTGCCCCTATGGACGCTTACAAGGGGTGCTGCTCGACAACAAATCGATTGTGGTTGCTTACGATCATAAACGCGGTGAGAAGGAAATGGGACGGGCCAAGTTCAAAAAGAATGAGGACCGTGAAGCCAGTGGGAAAGGTGATTGTATCGATTGTTTTCAATGTGTGCATGTATGTCCTACCGGTATAGATATTAGAAACGGGACACAACTGGAATGCGTGAATTGCACGGCATGTATCGATGCATGCGACAGCATCATGGAGGCGGTGAATCTTCCCAAAGGGCTCATACGCTATGCGAGTGAAGATAATATCGAGAAAAAAGCAAAATTCAAGTTCACCCCGCGCTTAAAGGGATATACCGCAGTGTTATTCATTTTGGTGTCGGTTCTTACGGGGATGCTATTTCTAAGGAATGATGTGGAAGCAAGGATATTGCGATTGCCGGGACAGTTGTATGAACACAAGGAGAATAATATTATAAGCAATGTGTATACCTTCAAATTGGTGAACAAGACTACTGCGGCGATCGAGGACGTACGGTTTGAGTTGCTCTCCCATAAAGGGACCGTGAAATTGGTAGCACATGACGCGTTTGTTGTTCCGCCGCAAGGATTGTCTGAAGGAACACTTTTTATTGAGATCAATGCCAGTGCATTAACAGGAGATAAGGATAGGGTAGAAATAGGTGTATACAGTGGGGACCGACTGGTGGAGACCACCACGGCAGCCTTTTTGGGACCCCGAAGTTACAAATAGAAAGCGTGAGGGACCCGCCAAAGGCGGGCTTGTAGAGCGAAAATCCCGTAGCCGCGACAGCGGTGAGGAATTGCAGCGATAGCCCGACCCGATGGAGACAGGTCACAAGACCGGCGACAGCGGGGCACGCC
The DNA here is from genome assembly GCF_963972995.1 of uncultured Altibacter sp. Lineage (NCBI taxonomy): Bacteria > Pseudomonadati > Bacteroidota > Flavobacteriia > Flavobacteriales > Flavobacteriaceae > Altibacter > uncultured Altibacter sp. The sequence goes on along the minus strand of NZ_CAXAXI010000003.1, from coordinate 98,350 downwards.
CAAATAAAGAAGTTTAACTAATGCAGCGTCTAAAGACGCATACTACTATGAAAATAAACTGGGGAACAGGATTAGCGATAGGAATGGTACTATTTATAGCATTCATTATGTTCATGGTGATTACCATGAGTACAGATGACCGATACGATTACGACCTTGTCACGGAAGAGTATTACAAGAAGGAACTCGCCTATCAACAAGAGATCGATGCCGAAACGAACTTGAAGGATTTTTCCAAAGGAATTGTGGGAACCAAGGTAGCAGAAGGCTGGCAACTTACATTTCCGGACGACATGGATATACCGAAATTGAAGGGCACAGTGTTCCTATACAGACCGTCTAATAAGCAACTGGATTTCGATCTTCCGATTGAAGTGTCCGGATCAAATTTGCTCATACCTGACGAACGCTTTTTGGACGGTCGATGGAACATTACTATGGCAATGACCTATAATGGAAAGAACTATTTATACAAAGCAGAAATAACCTACTAATATGTTTGTATCGGCTTTAATTTTTGGGCTTTTGGGTAGTTTTCACTGCGTTGGCATGTGCGGACCCATTGCCTTTTTATTGCCGGTAGACCGCGCAAATCCCGTGAAAAAATCGGGGCAGATCGCGCTGTACCACATGGGTCGACTACTCTCATACGGGATCATAGGACTGCTTTTTGGATTGCTGGGAAAAAGTTTTTATCTCTTCGGAATGCAGCAGCAATTGTCTATTGTTGTGGGACTTTTAATGATCTTGGTGATCCTCTTGCCTTACCGAACTGTTAGCAGATATAACTTTTCAAAACCCATTTTCAAAGCGATCTCATCTGTTAAAAACCATTTGGGAACTGCGTTGAAAAAGCGGAGTCCGGACACCTTTTTAACCATAGGTTTCTTAAATGGATTTTTGCCTTGCGGACTTGTTTATATGGCCGTTTTTGGAGCGATCGCTTCGGGAAATGCGTTGGAAGGAAGTTTGTACATGGCTGTTTTTGGTTTTGGAACGATCCCCTTGATGACCACCGCCATTTATTTCGGAAATTTTCTTAGCGGTAAGGTACGTCAATACATACGCAAATCCATTCCCGTATTTGTTGTGCTTATGGGCTGTTTGTTTGTTGTGCGCGGTTTGGGATTGGGTATACCCTATATTTCTCCTACGCCCGTGGTGGAAAGTGTCTCTGCAGATTATAATTGTCATTCACCGGCTATGTCCAAAGCGACAACGCCTAACTATCAACCTTTAAAATAATTACCTATGATCTTAACAAATATACCTTTAGTGGATTGGGGCATGGGCACTGCCATTATTGTTGTTTTTGGCGTGGTTTGCACCGTGATGATTCTAGTTGTTCTCAACATGGTAAAAAGCGATAAGAAAAAATAACATGTTAGGGCGTTGACTTCTTTTTAAAGCTCGATGCGATATAATAAGATGTCATCTTTCTTTCCCCGAAGTTTTAGTTTACCCAGTTTGGTAAACGTAAAGGAGGAGGACGCCGGAAGTTTGTTCATCAATGCTTCCGAGATCAATGCCTTGGCATCGTAGGTATTGCACTGGGCTTGTATTCTGGCAGTTGTATTGAGGACATCACCCGTATAGATGATGTCCTTCTTAATAATCCCGATCTCTCCGGTAGTGACCTCTCCAATGTGAAAACCCGCTTTAAAGGATGGGACAATGCCAAACTCTTCCATATACTTTTGACGATTTCTATACAGGTCTTTCTCAATTTTGTAAAAACATTGGATACAATTGCTCTTATAGAGCCCTTTTTTTTCGGGCCAAGAGATCACAATTTCATCCCCAACATATTGATAGATCTCTCCAGCTGTTTCAAGGATGGCATCCGTCATATTAGCATAATAGGTCTTTATAAGTTGGAAATACTGGGCGTGCCCCATATTTTCGGCAATGGTGGTGGATGATTTCATATCCAAGAACATGAAGATCCTACACTCTTGATTAGGATGGTGGTATCTTCCGAGTAAAAAATTATAGAGCAATCGGCGACCTATGTATTCCTGTATATCTGAAAAGATCAAGGCAATGTTCAAGGTGACACCGGCGTAAATTACAATGGACCAAAAGGAGAATTGACCCATAAATCCCTGTATTCTATCGGTTGCAGAAGCATCCAAACTACCCGAAGGGGCATTCACCCAACTGGTGACTACGGTGAGTACCAATAAGAATAAAAGGATAAGAAACAAATAAATAAGGCTTTTCCAAAGGATCTTTACCCACAAAGGCTTGTCTGAAAATTGTTTGTGAAGCCAGAGGACTTCTATCGAGCCTTGTACGGCGCCCATGAGGAGACTTCCTAAGCTGAAATACAGGATGTTATTTCCAAAGTAATAATCGATACCCGTGGTGGGATATGCAATGGTAGTACTTCCTAATAGACCTACTTCCAAGAGGGCATACAACGTTCCAAAAATGAGCCAGATAATCGCAAAAACGATTATTTGCCGAATATAATGACCGTACTTTGGATGTATCATTAGTTAAAGATATAAAATAGACCGTTATATTCATCTTACTACTAGATACAAAAAAAGGGAAGTCATTGACTTCCCTTTTACCTATTAAACTAAAAATCAAACGCTATATCGTCATAGAAAATAGTCGCGTTTCGGGTTGCTTTCGTTGGAGCAACAGGTCAAAGGCCATGCAAATGTTTCGAACAAAGGGGCGCCCTTTTTCGGTGACTGTCAGTCCGTTTTTTTGAAATTCGATCAAGCCGTCCTTCTCGATCTCCTTCAATTTTACCAATACATCGGGCAGTTCATTAAAATAGTCTTCCTGATGCTTCCAATTTGTTTCTAGCGTACACATGAGATTGAGAATGTGTTTGCGAATCACTAAGTCCTCCTTAGTAAGTACATGTCCGCGATATACGGGAATGATATTCTTTTCTACGAGATCCTGATACGCCTCCACACCTTTTTCGTTTTGTGCGAAACCGTACCAACTGTCGCTAATGGCCGAAGCTCCCAAACCAATCATCACTTGGGTTTTGGAGTCGGTGTATCCCATAAAGTTTCTGTGAATGGTTTTCGATACCGAAGCTTTGTACAAGCTGTCTGTTGGCAAAGCGAAGTGATCCATGCCAATTTCAACATAGCCCGCTTCGAGCAACATGCGTTTTCCCGTTTCGTATTGCACTCGTTTTTCTTCGGCTGAAGGTAAGTTTTCTTCCTTAAACCCTCGTTGCCCATTTCCTTTGAGCCACGGTACATGGGCATAGCTATAGAACGCAATCCGGTCCGGCATAAGTTCTTTGGTGCGCTCTATGGTATGAATAATATGTTCTTTTTTCTGAAAAGGGAGTCCGAAGATAATGTCGTGCCCTACTGAGGTAAAACCGGCGTTGCGTGCTGCTTTGGTCACATTTTTCACATTTTCGAACGGTTGGATGCGATGGATGGCCTTTTGCACCGTCTCGTTATAGTCCTGTACGCCGTAGCTTACACGCGTAAATCCAAAGGACGCTAATACGTCTAAATGTTCTTCGGTAGTATTGTTGGGGTGACCTTCAAAGCTAAGGTCGGCATTGGCTGCTTTTTTTGTTCTTCGGAAAAGTCCTTCCAAGAGCATTTGCAGGTTTTGAGGTGTAAAGAAGGTAGGAGTACCTCCGCCCAAGTGTAATTCTTTAATGATGGGGCGCTCTTCAAACATATCGATATACAACTGAAGCTCTTTAAGTACCGACTTCAAGTAAGGGATCTCTACATCGTGATTCTTTGTGATTCGCTTATTGCAGCCGCAAAAGGTGCATAGGCTTTCACAAAAAGGTAAATGAATGTACAGGCTAATGCCTTGAGATTCGTTACTTTCTTTAAAACTTTGCATTATGGTTTCTTTCCAATGCTTTAAAGAAAAGCTGTCATTGTCCCAATACGGAACGGTAGGGTAACTTGTATAGCGGGGCCCTGCGACATTGTATTTAGTGATAAGGGATGCACACATATATTTCGACTTTTATATCGCAAAAATAGTGGCGGTAAAGGTCTTGTAAAATGATATATATCAGCTTTCAAAACCTCTCAAATCACGCGATCCTATCTAATGAACCTTATGTGCTACTTAGTGTCCTATTTGTTTTCTCAAATTGCAAAATATATTATTTTTGTATGCCTTGAAATTTGAATTCCTACGGTTCGTGCTCAAAAAAGACATTGTATACCTACTCGTTCAGTTCTTCTTTTTTGCTTTGTTCTTCATAGCATGGGAAGACAATTTTGGTATTGAATTGCCACAATGGCTTGCACATATCTGTTTGGTGTTTGTAGGATTAGGGATTTTTGTAATTGTCTTGGGGATCTTGAACCTAAGTGATTCCTTAAGCCCAATATCTTCGAAAGAGAAGCATGCAGCATTAATTTCTTACGGTATCTATAAGTACGTGCGTCACCCTATTTATTTGGGTATATTGATCGCCATGATCGCCTTCGCCATCTACAGTGTTTCGGTTATAAAATTGGTTATCGCCTTCGCCTTAATTGTTGTGCTCTATTTAAAATCATCTTACGAAGAGAAACTGTTAATAAAGGATTTTTCAGATTATAAGGACTATAAGGATTCCACGGGGCGTTTTTTTCCGAAGAAAAACGATAGGAATCAGCAATAATTAAATACCTATTATTAATACTATTTACTATCCTATTTTTAACGAAAGTTGCTACTTTTGCAGTCTACTAATTTATTAGAAAGAATTACATTATGTCTGATACCATAGAAAGAATAAAATGTTTGATCATTGGATCGGGGCCGGCGGGTTATACAGCTGCGATCTATGCTGCCAGAGCCGACCTGAAGCCTGTGATGTATACCGGAATGGAACCCGGCGGTCAATTGACCACCACTACCGAAGTTGATAATTTCCCCGGATACCCCGATGGTGTGGACGGACCTACCATGATGGTGCAATTGCAGCAACAAGCCGAGCGCTTCGGAACTCAGGTGCGCATCGGGATGGTGACCGCCGTGGATTTTAGCGATGAGGTGGGTGGGATCCATAAGATTACGGTGGACAACGACACACAATTAGAAGCCGAAACCGTGATTATTTCTACCGGAGCTACGGCAAAATACTTAGGGCTTCCCAGTGAGCAACGCTTACGCGGCGGCGGTGTATCGGCCTGTGCGGTATGCGACGGATTCTTTTATAAAGGTCAGGACGTTGCGATTGTAGGTGGTGGAGATACTGCTGCCGAAGAAGCTACCTATTTGGCTAATATTTGTAACAAAGTAACTATGTTGGTGCGTAAAGATCATATGAAAGCCTCAAAGGCAATGCAGCACCGCGTGACGTCTACCAAAAACATTGATCTAAGATACAACACAGAGATCGATGAGGTTCTGGGAGATACTGTTGTGGAAGGTTTACGCATGGTGAACAATGAAACCGGAGAGAAGGAAACAATAGCTATCACCGGCCTGTTCATTGCGATTGGGCATAAACCCAATACAGAGATCTTTAAAGGGCAGATCGATATGGATGAGACAGGATACATCATCACAAAAGGCAAAAGCACTAAGACCAATAAACCGGGCGTCTTTGCAAGTGGCGATGTGCAGGATAAAGAGTACCGTCAAGCGGTTACGGCTGCAGGAACGGGATGTATGGCTGCTTTGGATGCGGAGCGGTATCTCGTGAGCATTGAAAGTGAGGTAACGGCCTAAGGCAATACTGACATGTTAAAATTAATAAATCCGAAGTGCGTAATGTGCTTCGGATTTTTTTTACAACTTACTGAAGGTTAAGAATTGCATATTTCCGTCTGAACTTTCATCAAAAAGCTCGACTCGTGTAGCACTGGCGGAAGTGATATGCCAATTGTCTGAAAGTTCTCCCAAAAGCGTTGCATTGGTAAAGGATATCAATAGTTCCTCGTCATTTTCAATTCCATCATCGTCTGAAGCATCATTGGAAGCATCTTCGTATTCCCAGTTTCCGGTTTCGCTGAAAATGTCGTTGGCAGCTTCAACAGATCTGTCTGTGTTAAAATTGAAAGTAAAACTGATGTATTCGTTGGTATGGTCGGCGTTGTTATTGAAAAAATAGGAGATTCGCCAAGTTCCTTCAGGAAGATCGCTCACCACATTTGCATTCACATTGGTAGCCGCATCATCATCATTGGATTTACAGCTTTTGAAAAGCAAGGCAGAAAAAACTAAAAAAAGCAAGGCTGCGAACGGAGCTACATTTGATCTCATGGGGATATTCTTTGTGCTAGTGTAACGATACTTTTTTGAATTTATTACAGCACTTTCAGAAAAATTGATTCGCCCGTGTCATATTGTAAATTAAGGAGCTTTGTGATCATAGCTCAAGACCCTGGCCAGTTGCCAATTACCGTCTTTCAGTAACCAAAGATGTGTAAACAAGGCAGTGCTTCCCGGTGTTTCGCTTTCACCATTCCTACTTTCGAAAAAACGATGGCTTCCTATCTGTATCGCTCCGTATAGCGTTCCATTATCATAGAGCGGAAATACTTTTAAACTTCCGGGAACAAGCTCTCTTCGGGATTTAAAATTAGGATTACCGCAAATATTTTTTTGCATTGTTTCCATGAATTCCTTTTTGGAGTGCTGTATCCCTCCTTGATCGTGATAAAATTCCAGATCCTCTCGAATGAGAAGGTGTAATGGAGCAGGATCGCAACGATTAAAAGCCACATCGAACAATAAGCTGTCGTTGTATTTTAATGTCTTGAAGAGTTCTGATGATGTTGCTACTTGGGCTGTAGCATGTGTTGTAATAAGCATAACGAGGATATAAACTAGTTTCATGATGTATCAATTAAACATAAAACCCCTAAGCCATGGAACAACTTCGGGGTTTTATAGGTTGGTTAGACCGTTTGTGTTACATTTTGTGAATGTTACCGCTACGACTACTATTGTTAGTAACCGCGGTAGGATCGCCGTAATAATTAATATCTCCGCCACTACTGGCATCGGTGCGAAGTTCGTCCTTTACATGTACCGTAATATCTGCCCCGCTGGAAGCTTCAGCATTGCAGGTTAGTACCAACAGGTTCTTTGCATTGAGATCACTTCCGCTGGAGGCATCTGCAATTAATTTGGATGCTTTTCCGCTAACTTTCAGGTCGGCACCGCTACTGGTTTCGGCATAGACCTCCTTAGCAAATACTTCAGCTTCAAGATCGGCACCACTACTGGCGTCCAGGGATACACGCTCACTTCTAACTACAGAATTCGCGATCACATCGGCACCGCTGCTGGCGGCAATTGTTGTAAGCGACACATACGTTACGTGTACCTTTTTAGCCTTCGAGCGACCAATATTCTTTCCGTTGACGACACCCACGGAAAGTTTTCCATTCGTAATTTCGGTCGTAATGATATCTTGGAGATTCTCATCGGCTTCCACTAGGATCTTTTGTTCGGTACCTTCCGTAAGGAAGACATCGATACCGGCACTGCCTTTTACTTGATCAAATGCTTCGGCAGCAGGTCGTTCTTCGGTAACCACATTTCCGTCACCATGAATTTGTCCCAGTGAAATATCAAAATTACAGGAGACACTCGCAATGGAAATGAAAAGTACGGCTATGATTTTAAATGATTTCATATCGTTTGGTTTTAAATTAGTTATCTATGGTTAGTTGAATTGAATCTGAATGGCTCCCCGGATTGATCTTTACACCGTTCTTATCAATAATAATCTCGTGCGGACCGTCTTCATCGTTCCATTCTTCTTCCAATTCCCGTTCCCAATCATCGCTTTCCGTTTCAGAATTTCTTTCGGAAGGATCCATTTCTTCCATAGGGCAATCCAAACATTCGGTCTTATTACTCAAGATGCGCAGATAATGAGATTCATCACCATTGTCCAAAATATCCCGGTAGCTGGAAGAATTCCTGTGAAACGAATAGGTGTTCTCTTCGGCATAAAGAACCGTACCCACAGGCAGATATAATAACACCTGTACTTCTTGATCGCGGTATTTATTTTCGATGCCGGTCAAGAAATATCCGTCGAGCAGCAGTTTATTTCCTTGAAGGTTGTACGCATAGTTTATTGCCTCTGCGCGTTGTCTGGCTTCAAGAAGACTTCGACCTTCGGCGTGTTTTTCTATCACAATTTTCGCTACCGAATCGTTGGTAGAACGAACGATCAATCTAATGTCATTGGAATAGATGATCTTTTCGTCATTTTCATCGTATTTAATCTCAACGCCCCCGCTGCGTCGTACCGTGTATTCGTACAGGTTGTTCGCTGCCATCTCCAGACGCAGGGTATCTCCTGTGCGTATAGGGAGCGTAGATTCTTCAATGAATTCCCCGTTATAGGCCTGTTCTGAGGCTTGTTGAACTCCTAAAATACCCAAACCAACAATACTGAAGAACCACACCACAAGCAAGATAATCTTGGCAGGTGTCCCTATGGATTTTAAATTATCGATAAGTAATTTCAATCCTAGAATGAAGAGCACAAAGAATGGAATTCCCACGGCAAAAAATACTAACAATGAAATAAGCCACAGTGGCGCATTGGTGGTATCGACCAATGAAATGTAATCCATCACCTCTCCATGTCCCCATAGATCCATAGAGCCAAATGTGAACAGTCCTACGATCAATCCTACAAGGGTTGATAAGGATATAATAATTAAAATCACTCCAATAAATTTGACAAATATCTTAAGTAGGGTAAGAAGGATACTACCGAGAGCATCGAAAAAACCGGAAGCTCCGCTTTTCACTTTTTTCCCGTATTTGTCATAGTCTGCGTTCTTTACCTTATCCGCGACAGTATCATATCCTTCTTTAAACTTTTTTTCAATATTCGATATATTGATGGCCTCTCCGGTCATTTTTAATTTATCCGATGTGCTTTCGGCAGCGGGAACCAATATCCAAAAGAGAATATAGATCACAATAAAGAATCCGCTGGATAATACCGTAAGTAATACCCACGCCAATCGGATCCAGATAGCGTCTATTCCCATATAGTGACCCAATCCCGATGATACTCCGGAAATAAATTTATTGTCGATATCCCGAAACAGTTGTTTATACGAGGTGGTACGTGTTCGTGATTTTGATGAGGGAGGTACATCTTCAAAGATCTCTTCGTCTACCATATAATCCTCCGGTTGCCCCATTACTTTAATAACGGCATCTACTTCTTTTAGGGTAACAACATGTGCGTTGCTTTCTAATTTTTCAGAAAAGAGCTCTGCGATCCGCGCTTCAATGTCACGCAAGATCTCGTCACTTCCCTGAGGATCTGACAGCGATTTCTTTATCGCGTCCAAATAGCGTGATAATTTTCCAAAGGCATCTTCATCGATGTGGAAAAATGTGCCTGCTAGATTTATATTTACTGTCTTGTTCATTTTGTAGTTTTTTCGCTGGTTACTCTATTTACAGCCTGCTGCAGTTCGCTCCAGGTGGTATTTAGTTCTTTTAAAAATAGTTTACCGGTCTCGGTCAATTCATAATACTTGCGCGGTGGTCCGCTGGTGGATTCTTCCCATCGATACGCTAGCAGTCCCGCATTCTTAAGACGGGTCAACAGCGGATAAATGGTTCCTTCCACGACAAGCATTTTTGCGTCTTTTAAGGTTTCAAGAATATCGCTTGTATACGCTTCCCCATCCTTAAGAATGGAAAGGATACAATATTCCAGAACTCCTTTACGCATTTGCGCTTTTGTGTTTTCGATTTTCATCTGTCTCTTCTGTTTTAAATCATTTGGAGCAGTTAGGTATCTTGTCTAGGTGATTAGCAAAGACATGAACCGGCTTACTTCACCTGCTCTTTTTTACATTTTGTGAATAACTGTTCGTTTTTGTTGATGCACTGAGTGTTTGTAGTATGCATAGCTTCTTTACAGAGTTCTTTTGCTGCAAAAGACGTCTCTTTTGCTTGCAGAGGCATTCCGCCTCCCGACAACGTGTTCATGACGATCGCCAATAAAATACTAACTAGTGTGCTCATTATTTTGATTGATTTTGTCCCGAAACGGTTCGGGGAGTTGTTTTAATAAAAGGGATACATAGAGGGTATCTGTACTGTTCTCCTTGTGCGGCACGTAATGTAGCCGAAATGACTGCGTATAGTTCTAAGACAAAAAGTCCAAACAATAGCAATACGATCAAAAAGAATAATAGAATATATCCGCTAAGGTTCCTTATATCGGAAAAATGCATTTCGCGGGTCGTATGTTCTACAGCATCGACCAAGGATACAAAGTCTGTTACAAAAAGTAAGAAAAAGGGCAAACAAAGCAGACCGATCATTAAGGTGTACACAAAAATGCTCAATTGAAAATTGATCGCCTGTCTTCCGTGATGATCCACAAATTCACTCTCCTTATTAAATGTCCAAAGTAATAGTGGAGCAAAAAAATTGGCGAACGGGAAAAAATACTTCAGAAATGTGGATAGGTGTATAAACGCCCCCAGATTCTTATGTGTAATGGTTGTAGTTGCTTCCATGATTTTTAGTTTCCTATACAAATATATGTCTAAAAGAAGGTATTATGTTACGCATAGTACTATAATTAACATTTTTTTAACATATTATACGTATCCGTAAATTGTGATATCTTAGCTGAAAATTCTTCAGAAATGCCTTTAAAACCGAGTCAGATTAACACGTATCTACTATTTAAATTGCCGTCTGCCTTCTTATGTGGCGTTCGTCTTCGATCCATTTCCGAAGCAAACTGCACCACCACGGTCCGCTATAGATGGATCAATCAAAATCCTTTTAAATCCATGTTCTGGGCCGTACAAGGTATGGCAGCGGAGTTGAGTACCGGTGCATTGGTGATGTCTTATATTAAAGAGCGCGACGCATCGGTTTCCATGCTTGTGGCGAATAACAAAGGCTCTTTTAGCAAGAAAGCCAAAGGGAAGATCACTTTTACTTGTAACGATGGTCTTAAGATCAAACAGGCGATCGATAAAACCTTATCGACCGGAGAAGGTGTGACGTGTTGGATGCATTCTGAAGGATTGAATGCACAGGGAGAGCAGGTGTCTAGTTTTGACTTCGAATGGACCGTTAAAAGAAAAAATTGAATGTCACTTTTTGAATAGCACTGTTATACACCTCGGTTGTAACAAAACAGAAATTCGATCAACCAATAGTTGCAATAACCAAAAAATAAGAGAACATGGAAGCACATGAAATAGACTATAGCATCTATGGTGAAGAGATGCAATACGTAGAAATCGAATTGGATCCCAATGAAGGAGTCGTGGCCGAAGCAGGCAGCTTTATGATGATGGATGACGGAATTAAAATGGAGACCATCTTTGGTGACGGTTCCTCACGTGATAACAGTGTCATGGGAAAGATATTTGGTGCCGGAAAGCGATTACTTACAGGGGAGAGTTTGTTCATGACCGCCTTTTACAATACGATTCCAGGAAAGAAGCGTGTAAGTTTCGCTTCTCCATATCCGGGGAAGATCATTGCAATTGACCTGCGTAAGTTCAACGGAAAATTTATTTGTCAGAAGGACGCTTTCCTTTGCGCAGCCAAGGGGGTTTCTATTGGGATTGAATTCTCACGCAAATTGGGCCGCGGACTCTTTGGGGGAGAAGGTTTTATTATGCAAAAGCTCGAAGGGAACGGTATGGCTTTTGTGCATGCCGGCGGAACTACCGCAACAAAGGAATTGGCCCCGGGAGAAAAATTGAAAGTGGATACTGGCTGTATTATTGGTTTTGACCATACGGTGGATTACGATATAGAGTTTGTAGGAGGGATTAAAAACACCTTGTTTGGAGGCGAAGGGCTGTTCTTTGCTACCCTAACAGGTCCCGGAACGGTATACATTCAATCATTGCCGTTTAGCCGACTGGCGAAACGTGTATGGGCATCGGCGCCTCAAGGCGGAGGTAAAGATAAAGGTGAAGGCAGTATTCTAGGGGGATTGGGCGATCTCTTAGATGGGGACAACCGATTTTAACACCCTATTTTTGATCAATAGGAAATAACAAATCAATTTTTTTGTTATCTTTAAGGAGCGTAATAAAACCTACCTGCCTATTGACAACAACTACATAACCTATTTTAAATTCAATTTAACTATGGCTAGAGCAATGTTTGACTACACAAAAGCTGTACTCGCAAAAGTTAGTTTTGATGTTAATTTGTTCTGCAAAGAGTTGAAAAAGGCGATGACACGATTGCTTCCTTACGAAATTGAGGAACTTAAAATCTGGGTTGACTCTTTGATCAAGCAGAACCCCCAACTAAATCAATGTTTAATCTATTTAAATCCATAAAAAAAGGCCCTGTTTACAGGGCCTTTTTTAGTTTTTAGCTTTCGGACTGATGATCTTCACATCCTGAAAGGCGATCGCACCACGGATCACCCCGGAAATACTTTCATACAACGCATTGATAATCTGTAATTTCAACTCGTTCTTATTATACAACAGACTTACCTCTCGAGCGGGAGAGGGTTCGGTAAAATAACGCAAATAGCTCTTTTGTTCATTTGGTATGTCTAAGGTATGAAGAAACGGCAGTAATGTCATTCCCAATCCTTCGTTAGATAATTTTATAAGAGTCTCAAAGCTACCGCTCTCCAGTTGAAAAGAATCACCGGCCTGCAGTTTTGAAGCTTTACAAAGATTGACCACGCCGTCCCTAAAACAGTGACCATCTTCTAATAAAAGAATATCGTCAAGATCAAGATCCTTTCCCTCAATTTTTTGTTTATCAAACAAACGGTGATGTTCCGGAATATAGCCCACAAAAGGTTCATAATAAAGCACCCGTTCCTTAATGCTTTCGATCTCTAAGGGAGTAGCGGCAATGGCCGCATCCAAATGTCCGTCCTTTATTTTATGGATGATCTCATCGGTGGTGAGTTCTTCGATCTTCAGCTGAACTTTTCCGTAACGTTTTGTAAAGTTCTTCAAAAACATAGGAAGCAGGGTAGGCATTACTGTAGGAATGATCCCCAGTTTGAAGACACCTCCAATAAATCCCTTCTCTTGATCTACCACATCTTGCATCCTATCGGCTTCGTTCACGATATTACGAGCCTGATTCACTATTTTTTTGCCAATGGCAGTTAGTTCGATGGGTTTTTTAGTTCGGTCGAAGATTTGAATGCTCAATTCTTCTTCCAGTTTCTGAATTTGCATACTCAGCGTAGGCTGTGTCACGAAAGTCTTTTGAGCTGCTTTGGTAAAATTTTGATGTTCGGCTACGGCCAGTACATATTTTAATTGGGTGATGGTCATGATCGTACTTTCTATGGATCAAAGATACGATTTTGTATCGATAAAATCTATTACATGGTTTATCAAAAAAAGATTTTACCTATAAAAAAGTCCGAAGTAAATGCTTCGGACGTTACACAAAAATAGGCTTAGCTTACATGATAATTTCGAAGGTGAGGGGTTCATCGCCCACCTCAAATTTTGAATCATTCCATTGCGGAGGACCAAATGAAAGTACATTGTTGGAGGCACCATACATTTCTTTCGGCATACCATTGGCTTCAAAATCCATTTGTTTATTGTCGTTTTTGTCATGAAAAAGTACAACAGCATATGTGCCGGGAAGTACACTGGTAAACGTGACCGTGGCCTTACCGTCAACAATGGTGCTTTCCAAGCCCATGAGCGGCTGTTTTAAGAATGTGGTCTCATCATAAAGTGCGAAAATAACATGTCCTTCCGTGCTTTGTACCGGTACAGTAACTGTGAGCGTGGTTCCTTCTGAAGGAGATACGTTTTCAGTTTGAGCTTGCAGGATGTAGGCGCTTAGAGTAAGGGTGAGTGTAAGTAATAACGTTTTCATAATGTGAATGTTTAGAGTTACAATTTCTTCTGAAGCAAAACTCTACTAAAACCTACTGTTGCAAAAAAGAAAAACGCTCAATTGTCGATTGCCCGGGATGAGTTGTATGTTCTTGGAAGTAAGAAGTAGGAAGTAGGAAGTTGGAAGTTGGAAGTAGGAAGTTGGAAGTTGGAATTTTGGTATACTCATTACAACAAGCCCTTAGCCTTGATCTCCAAATATTTATTGATGGTGTTGACGGTAAGATCCTCCGGAGCCGTTAGCACGGTTTGGATGCCGCGTTGCTGAAGCTCTCTAACCATTACTTTTTTATCGAACTGAAATTGCTGCGCAATAGTTTGGTCGAATATTTCAGGAATGGTGGTAGCTTCTGACTCGCTCAGACTTTTTAACTCGGTATTTTCAAAAAAGATCACTACTAATACATGTTTCTTCGCAATCGCGAGCAAATAAGGAAGTTGCCTGTGTAAGGCCGAAATGTGTTCAAAATTGGTATACAAGAGGAGCAGGCTTCTATGGGTAATCCGGCGTTTCACAAAGGCCTGAAGGGTACCAAAATCTGAATCCAAGAATGTTGAGTCTATATTATAAAGTGTGTCAAGAACTGAATTAAGATATGTTTTCTTCGCAACGGCAGGCAGGTAGTTCCCGATCTTATGTGAGAAATCCAACAGACCGACCTTGTCTCCTTTTTTCAATGCGATATTTGAAAAAGCCAAGGAGCTGTTAATGGCATAATCGACCAATTTTAAGCCATTAAATGGCATTTTCATCACCCTACTGGTGTCTATGATGGAGTACACAGGCTGCATCTTTTCATCTTGAAACTGATTTACCATCAACCTCGCCTGCTTCGCCGTAGCTTTCCAGTTCACGGTTCGAACGTCATCACCTGCTACATATTCCTTGATCTGTTCAAACTCCATAGTATGACCTATCTTTCGAATTTTTTTTAGTCCTATATGTGTCAATCGGTTATCGATCGCTAAAAAATCATATTTTTTCATTTGTATGAACGATGGATACACTTTCACCATTTGTTCTTTGTTAAAAGTGTAGCGTCTGCGAATCATACCTAAGGTACTGGAGGCATAGCAGTTCATATTTCCGAAGATATATTCCCCGCGTTCAACAGGTCGGACGATATAGGAAAGTGTGTTTCTGTTCTTACCCGGAATTGTTACTTTTCTGAAAAAATCTCGCTTCTGAAACTGCACCGGTAATTCTTCAACGATGGCAACATGTACTGTAAAGGTATACGCATTCTTTAGCTGAAGCAGCACTTCATTCTCATCACTATTTGAGAATTTTTCGGGTAATATACGATCTCCTTGCAGTCCTGCGGTACTGTAAAGCATACTCATTTCAATGATCACAACGGCCGCTACGAACACCACACCAATCCATACAATACCATAAAGGGAAGGTATCCAATACGATAGAAGGAATAGGAGTGCAATCGCACTTAGCGTATAGAAAAAGCGTTCGCTTAGATACAAGGATTTGATAAAATTGATCACTAGCGAGGTATTTCAACAGATTGTGCGATCATATCGATCACGGTTTCCGGTGTCATTCCTTCCATTTCACGTTCGGGGGATAGTATAATACGATGTCGTAATACAGGTGCCAATGATCGCTTCACATCGTCCGGGGTTACAAAATCCCGCCCACTCATTGCAGCAAAGGCTTTTGAGGCATTCATGATCGCCAACGATGCGCGGGGGGAACCTCCCAAATATAGATGCGGGTGATTTCTGGTCTTGTCCACCACTTGGGCAATGTAATTGAAGATCTTTTCTTCAATAAGGACCTCCTGTACCTGTGATCTAAACTTCTTCAAGGTTTCCGGGGTGATCACGGCTTCAATTTGCTCTTGCGGAAGATCGAACTTCCTGTCGTGGTGTGTTTTGAGGATCGTTACTTCATCTGTCAAACTTGGGTAGCCCACTTTTATCTTAAACAGGAATCGGTCTAACTGGGCTTCGGGAAGGGCATAGGTACCTTCCTGTTCAACAGGGTTTTGTGTTGCCAAGACCATGAACGGATATTCCATATTGTATTGATGTCCGTCCATGGTGATCTGTCGTTCTTCCATAACCTCAAAAAGTGCGGCCTGTGTTTTCGCAGGCGCACGGTTGATCTCGTCTATCAAGACCACATTTGAAAAGATAGGTCCCTTTTTAAACTCGAATTCGGAGGTTTTCATGTTCAGTACAGATGTCCCTAGAACATCACTGGGCATGAGATCCGGTGTAAATTGTATCCGACTGAAATCGGTATGCAATGTTTTCGCAAAAAGTTTTGCAGTAATGGTCTTGGCAATTCCGGGAACTCCTTCAATGAGCACATGACCTCGCGCCAAAAGACTTACGATAAGAAGCTCAATAAAATCATGCTGACCAATAATGATCTTTCCCAATTGTGTTTTGATGCCGTCTACCGCCCCCTTTAGTTCGTCTAAGGGTATACGATTATTAAAATGCAATTCGTCATTGCTTGCTTCAGGATGTTCCATCGAGTGTTTTTTTATAAATAGTGATTCGTTTGTTGAGTTCTAATAATTCTTCTTGAGAAGTTTGTTCTTGCTGTTGTATCTTTTCCATAAAAGTAAACAGATTTTTGGTGTCTTCAAGACTGTTACCGCTTCGTGATGCCACGGCGGCAAAAAACCGTGGGTTGGTTTTTTCGGTGGGGACCCTGAGTCGGGTACGGATGTATTCAAAAAAGAGCGAGATCTGCTTTTTGGCGATCTCATGTGTTTGCCTTTGATCTAAGTACATCCCCGAAATTGTTCGTGTGTATTCGTAGGTTTTGTTAGTTACCGGATTTACAATGGGAATGCTACGTTGTTTTCTTTTTCCCTCGAACAATACAAAAAGCAGTGCACCCATAAGGACCATATAATACGCCCATTTTAAATATTTATTATTGAACAAGATATATAGTGGCGATATGTTTATGCTTTTACCCGATTTGTAATGCGTGTCCCAAAACACGGGACGCCCATCGTTTATATAGCCTAGCAAACCTTCTGTATAACGTACATGCTGTTGCGTAAGCAGAAAGTAATTTGAGAATACTTCCGGTTGGGTGTGTAGATAGATTGTTCCTTCTCCAATAGGTGCTTTAATGAAATTAACAAGAGGTTGCGTGATCTCCAATGTGTCGTTAAACGGCTGACTAACACCTAAAACGGTATGTGAAAGTGTGTCTATTTCAGAAAAATACCGCATCACTCGATCCCGTTCTATGTGATAAGGCCCTTTCGCCGTAAATGTAGGGTTAACAAGTTTCAACATGGGTTCGGTTCCTAATTGATCGGGCAGCCAAGCGGTCTCAACGTTAAGTTGTAACGTGTCTAACAACGGCATGCTATGATAGGTCGCTGAAGCAAATACTGTATTCCCCTTGGCCACCCAAGCAAACATTCGTTCTAGTTCTGCCGTATCAAAAGAAAGGTTGTCATTTACAAAAAAATAGGTGCCGGACAGGGTCGTGTCGCGTAGGTTTTCGAACGGAGGCTGCCGCATGTCCACTAGTTTTTCTCCAAGCCTTTTTTGCAAGACATCATGCATGACATAGGTTCCTAAGGGAATTTTGTCTTCTTGAGTATAGCTGGGAAACCAATTTACCGGCATGGGTCGCGTTGCTTCCAAATAAACCAATGCGGCTACCATGAGCAACAATCCGAAAAATGCCAGCTGTTGGAGTTTAGTCATTGGTCTTAGGGAATTGTTGTTCTAATTTCTGAAAGGTGCGTTGTGCCACATGATAATCTGTTTCGGTAACGGCAAAACTGCCATACCATATATAATCGTAAAGATTGGTGACTTTTTGAAACTGAAGGTGGAGCGGTCCCGAGGCCAATTCGGCTATATAATCGCTGTTGGTCTTATCGAATTCATAATCGATAAGATGGGCTTCACTCAATTGCTTTAAGATCAAAAGATACGAATACCGCACTGCCAGGCGGTAATCCTTTTGCTCCAGCGCTTTTTGAATAAGCTTTTTAATGTCAGCGGTCTTTATGATCTCTTCTTCTTCGGTAAAGAAAACATCCGGGGCCTCTTGGGACTTTAAAATTTTCGCACCCGGATTTAGCTTGTAGAACAACCAGATAATGAACCCAATAATTCCTGCAATGATAAGGTAGGGCAGCATCTTTAAGATAAAACCCCAAAACGGACTGTTTATGGAGTCGCCCAATAGCCATTGCCAAAATTTAAACCACAATCCGGCCAACCAGCGTTTGAATTGCTCCCACCAATTATCTTCATCGGGTGTTGCTTCGGTGTAATTGAAAGCTTCGTCCTTTTTATAATTGGCGATGGATTCTTTACTGAGTTCCAAAGGACGTACGTCCCTGTCTGTATCGTACTGAATTACTTTTTTTTCAGTAGCGGCCAGGGAGTCCTGTGCTTGCATTTCCGAAGCAAAGAATAAAAAGAGTGCTAAAGTAAAAAGAATTCGCATGTGCCTAAACCTCCCGATCACCTAAAGATTCAATCGTTTCCAAAGTTCCTGTAAAGTGTTTCTTTTCGTTTAAATTGTAATAAATAAGTGCCGTTGTGATCACAATGACCGCCTGCAGTAAATATTGGGCAATGATACCAATAGAGCTCAATGCCATATAGATCCAATCGAACATCTCAGTGGGGTCTGCTGATAGGGTTTCGGCCATTGCGAAACCTTTAATAAAAAAATAAATGTACTGAGGAACTTGAAAGATCATTACACAAATGTAATACAGGATCACAATCACGAACAAGGTGGCAAATGTCATCCACCATTCTCCTTTAATAAGTTGAAAACTATACCCGATACTGTCTGTTACATCTTTCTTTTCAAAGACATGAATTGAAAATGTTACTGAAAGGACCACTGCAAGATAGATACCGGGGGCGATGCAGAAAA
Source organism: uncultured Altibacter sp. (assembly GCF_963972995.1). Lineage (NCBI taxonomy): Bacteria > Pseudomonadati > Bacteroidota > Flavobacteriia > Flavobacteriales > Flavobacteriaceae > Altibacter > uncultured Altibacter sp. The sequence goes on along the minus strand of NZ_CAXAXI010000003.1, from coordinate 79,627 downwards.
CGAGGCCAAAACCAATCATCAAGCCTGCCAAAATACTTAGACCCATCAAGCTCCAAAAGTGTTCGCGTACGCCGGCCGTTACTTCTTCCTTAATAATCTTCCCATCGTTCTTTATGTAGGATCTAATGCTGTGCAGTACGGTACCGTAAAGAAGCGCATAATAGGCCATCCCGGAAATGATAAGTACGAATATGGAGATCATAAAGCTGCCGGTGAAATTCTCTATGGAGTTTCCCATTCCGAAGCTGCCCAAGCCCACACTTCCAAAAACGGTTTGCATGTAGAACACATACGCAAGCACGAGTAGTACCAAGGCAGGGCCTGCAATTCTGAAAATAAGTCCAAAAAGTTGCTTTCCGTTTCCTCGTAAAAACTTGAAGGTATCGCTAAGGATGTCGCCTAGCTCGCGTTGTTGCTTAAACTGCACGTAATCTCTCATGGTCTTTTTTTAGTTTTATGGGGTAGTATACGTAATAGAATAAAATAAGGAACAAAGAGCCTCCAATGATTAGAATTGCCAGCCAATCCGGCATTTCGGTATGGCGCGTTACGAAGCCTTCCAAAAATCCTGCAATAATAAAGAACGGAATTGTACTCAACAGTATCTTGATACCGTCTTTAGTGCCACGAACAAAAGACTGTCTTCTAGTATAGGTTCCCGGAAACAAAATGCTGTTTCCAAGAACTAGACCTGCACAACCGGCAATAATGATCACCGAAATCTCGATGGTACCGTGTATCCAAATGGTACGCGCCGATTCCCAGAGTAATCCTTGGTCGTAGAAGAAATATTGGAAGGAACCCAGCATGATGGCATTGCGCATTAAGATGAATAAGGTGCCTAAACTTAAGAAGATCCCAAAGCTAAAGGCTAAAAGAGCCACCCGAATATTATTGATGGTAATACCCAGGAACATGTTGAGTTCGTTCATGTCTTTATAAACTGCCATAGGATCGCCTTTCTCAATATTGTTGAGTGTCATGTTCACATAACCGTCGCCAAGGATAAGCCGCACAAAATTCCCATCGGTGGCCGCCGAATATGCCCCAATGAGTGAAAAAAGAAGAAAGGTGATAAAAGCGATGAGCAATTGTTTGTGATAGCTTGAGAAGAACAAAGGAAATTCTTGGGTGTAGAATGTGATAAATCGTGATCGGGATTCCCGCTTTGTCTTATAGATCTTCTGGTGCGCCAATACCGATAGGCCATTGAGATATTGTAGTGTATTGCTTTGAGGATAGAAGGTTTGTGCATAACTCAAATGATCGGTAATTTCGAGATAGAGCGCACTTAATTCGTCGGGATGTATTTGAACATTATTCCGAAGAACACTTTCAAATCTTAACCATTTATCTTTATTTTGTTTCGCAAAGGCAGCCTCGCGCATTGTCTGGCATTTGATTCGCTTCAAAGAAACATATTTAATGGATAATTTTCAAATAGAAACCGCTCAAAATGTAAACATTTCGCAGAATGTAGCGGGAGTAGGAGCACGCATTCTCGCCTACCTGATCGATTCGGTTCTTATTGTAATTTATGTCATTGGTGTGATGGTGGTTTTGGATTCTATATCTTATTTGGACGACGATGCTACCTTTTTGCTTTTTATGACCTTGGGGCTCCCTATATTCTTATATCATTTATTGTGGGAAACCTTTTGGAACGGTCAAAGTCCGGGGAAGGCTGCCATGAAGATACGGGTGGTAAAATTGGACGGATCCAAACCGGCTTTTTCAAATTATTTTATTCGATGGTTGCTTCGAATTATCGATGTGAGTATCACCAGCGGTGCTGTCGCTACTGTCACCATTCTCTTAAACGGAAAAGGGCAGCGACTGGGTGATATTGCCGCTACCACCACGGTGATCACGGAAAAGAAAACGGTGAGCTTTTCAGAAACCTTGCTTATGGACCTTCCTGATGATTACACGCCAAAATACCCGCAAGTAACGGTTTTTACAGATACCGAAATACAGACCATCAAGACGGTTTTCAATAAAGCCCGTTTTAACGGGAACCACAATGTAATTTTAAAATTATCTGAAAAGGTTGCCTCGGTTATGGACGTAACGATCGACGAAAAGCCTGTCGCTTTTATCGACCGTGTGATCAAGGATTATAACTATTATACCCAGAACATGTGAGCTTATTTTTGATCATTGATATCCTTGGAACTATTTCCTTTTCTATCTCCGGCGTATTGACCGCTTTAAAGAAGCGCATGGATCCCTTTGGCATCCTTATCATTGCTTTTGTCACTGCTGTGGGTGGCGGAACGCTACGAGATGTGCTTATCGACTTTCCCATCACCTGGATGCGCAATCTCACTTTCGTATATGTGATCTTAGGGGCGGCAGTGTTTGCAGTGATCTTTAGACGCTGGTTGGGATATATTAGAAGGTCGCTTTTCCTGTTCGATACCATTGGGATCGCTTTGTATACTATTGTGGGTGTAGAGAAGGGTCTTGCTGCCGATCTCCCTCCGCTTATCTGTATCGCCTTGGGAACCATGTCGGCGTGTTTTGGTGGGGTGATCCGGGATATCTTGTGCAATGAGATCCCAATTATTTTCAGAAAGGAGATCTATGCCACTGCCTGTATTTTAGGTGGGGTAACGTATTTTATATTACTAAAAACTACCCTTAGTGAGAATTGGGTTGTGATCCTGTCGGGTGCTGTGGTGATCACCATTCGACTGCTGGCGGTGTATTTTAAGCTGTCGTTGCCTAGTATTTATACGAAAAAAGAACTTACTCAACAGTAACCTCCTGTATGTATACATTCTGAAGCGGCCAATCGCCTTCGTCTGCGGGAAGGTTGGCGATCTTTTCAACCACATCCATCCCTTTTGTTACGCGGCCAAAGATGGTATAATTTCCGTTTAGGTGCCCTGTAGCAGTTTGGGGGCCTAAAAAGATAAAAAACTCAAAGGGAGCCGTTTGCTTATCGGGGTTCTCGCGATATTCTTTCGCTCCGCTTACTGTACCGTAGGTATGTTTTCTTCCGGGTACGATCTCTGCCGGCAATAGATAATCACTTCCTATAGCATTTCTTTTACGCGGGGTACTCACGTTATCGCTGTTGCCGCCTTGGATGATGAAATTCTTGACCACCCGATGAAAAAAGGTGTTGTCAAAATAATCCTGTTTCACCAAGTATACAAAGTTTGCTCTGTGCAGCGGTGTGTCCTCATACAATTGTATATCGATGGTACCGTGATTTGTGGTAATACGAACGTTTGTTTCAGGATGTTCTTCACCATATTCCGTAAGGAAAGACACAACGTTCTTTTGGGTGATCTTGGGGTAGGAGGATGCTTCAGAAACAGCAGTAGTGTCAATTTTTTTAGCTTCCGAAGGGAGGGTATCCAAGAGTGTTTTTACGGTCGTTTCGGTTTTTTCTTCGGAATTGTTTTTCTTATCTTCACAACTTTGTAGTAACCCCACACAAACAATTCCTAACACAAGTAACTTTTTCATAATGCACTTTCAAGAGTTTGAAAAACGGATTGTAAAAGTAACAAAAATGGAACTTCCCGGAGAATCCATTCAGCTAAAAATGGCGCCTATCGAACGCTTGCTGGAATTAAAAGCGATAGCCAGACAGCAAAAGGAACCTCGCAAGGCAGGCGTTATGGCATTATTCTATCCCTCTCACGCCTTCGAAACACATTTAATTTTAATTCTTAGAAAAACGTATAAGGGAGTACATTCGGCTCAAGTAGGTTTTCCCGGTGGCAAGCTGGAGTCCGGCGATGCTTCCCTGCAACATGCTGCCCTTCGCGAAACGGAAGAGGAAGTTGGAATTCCCGCCAATCGCATTGCTGTTCTAAAGGAACTCACAGAGATCTATATTCCACCCAGCAACTTCTTTGTACAACCCTATTTGGGAATTACTGCAGAAACCCCTTTGTTCGTGCCCCAAGAAGATGAGGTGGAAGCGCTTATAGAAGTGCCACTGGGGCATTTTATGGACGACAGTATTTTGGTAACCAAAACGCTCACTACCTCGTATGCGACAGATATAGAAGTTCCGGCCTTTTTGCTCAACGGTCATGTGGTTTGGGGAGCCACTGCCATGATGCTGAGCGAAGTACGGGAATTGCTGAGACAAGTACTGTAAAGGGGGTATTTTTAGTATCTTTGTGTTTCGGTTTTTTTAGAACTGAAGTTTGTAATAAAGAAAATTGAAATCTAATACATGGGGCTTTTTAAAAGAAATCCATTTGGACATATATTATTTCTGAAGCGTTGGCTCATTAGGATACTTGGCGCGCTTACCCATAGGCGATTTAAGGGATTCAACACATTGGAGATCGACGGTAGCGAGATCATTAAGGGATTGCCCGATAAGAACGTACTCTTTGTGTCGAACCATCAAACCTATTTTGCCGATGTGGTGGCCATGTTTCATGTCTTCAATGCTGCTTTGAGTGGAAGGGAGGATAATATCAAGAACATTGGATATCTCTGGAACCCAAAACTCAATATCTACTTTGTGGCCGCCAAAGAAACCATGCAATCGGGACTATTACCTAAGATTCTTGCGTATGCCGGTTCTGTAAGTATTGAACGTACGTGGCGGGAAAAAGGGAAGGAAGTGAACAAGCAGGTAAAGATGAGCGATGTTAGTAACATCTCCAAAGCTTTGAACGACGGTTGGGTGATAACCTTTCCTCAGGGTACTACCAAACCTTGGAAACCTATTCGGCGCGGGACAGCACATATCATCAAGCAAAACAAACCTATTGTGGTCCCAATAGTAATCGACGGCTTTAGACGTTCTTTCGATAAAAAAGGTATTCGGGTGCGAAAAAAGGGGATTCTTCAGTCCATGGAGATCAAAAAACCTTTAGATATCGACTATGAGAATGAGACCATGGACCAAATTGTTGAAAAACTGGAATATGCTATTGAACAACATCCTTCCTTTCTAAAGGTAATACCGGCCGAAGAACTAAAGACCGAAGAAGAATTGAACAAAGAGCGGCAGTGGCGTTATTAGATTAAGTAATAATATTTTTTTAAACTCCTAACTCCTAACTCCTAACTCCTAACTCCTAACTCCTAACTCGACCTATTCCCTCCAGAAAAAACGGAAACCGTTAGACCTCCATTTTTTCCAGTTCGTTATAATTGCGTTTAAGTCGGCGGAGCAAGATTCCGTAGATCAATCGATAGAACAGCAATAAAAGTCCAATAATAATTACGCCACCTATTAACTGACTTAGAAAGAAGACCGACGTAAAACTTTCGGGCGGAATCGCACTGTACCCCTCATATGTACTGGTCATTAATTCGTACAGTTGATCTTTTTTAGTGTAGTAGAACATATTAACACCAATGAAGAGTAATACAGATACGCCAACATTGTAGATCACGAAGTATTTTACTGTTCTTCGTGTTTTAAGGATGTTGCCCATTAAATCTTTAATAGAATCTGTCACCTGAATGGTGCGGTAGTTCTTATAGAATAGGAGTATGAACACAACAAAAATGGCGTAATGAACAATATTAATAATCATGAACGTAGTTTTAAGACCAATGCCATTATTGATCTCTCTGCTTGATTCCGGGACTAAAAATGCCAATACGGTCCACAGAACGATCTCTCCTATACTTATTAGGAAGATCCATTTTACGATGGAAGAAGACTTTTTAAGCAACATCTTGTAGATGTCTTGGTACGACAATTTAGGAAACTCCTGCTCCCTGGTCTGCCACTGCTTCTTCAATAATTCTAACTCATCCATAGGGGGTTACGGATTTAAAATAGTTCTTAATTTCTCTTTAATACGGTTCATCTTCACGCGGGCGTTGACTTCCGTGATACCCAGTGTTTCTGAAATTTCTTTATAATTCTTATCTTCCAAATAAAGGAAGACCAATGCTTTGTCAATATCGTTCAAGTCCTTCACTGCACTGTACATTAATTTCAATTGTTCTTCTACGGTGTTATCGTAGGCTTCGGCTGTGATCTTAAAACTTACGGCTTCAAAATCCTGGGTTTTTATCGAGCGTTTCGATTTTCGGTACAGGGTGATCGCCGTATTCAATGCCACCCGATACATCCATGTACTAAACTTCGAATCGCCCCGAAACTTTGGAAATGCCTTCCATAATTGAATGGTGATTTCCTGAAACAGATCGTTATGCGAATCACTGTCATTGGTATACAAGCGACATATCTTATGGACAATGTTTTGATTTTCTTCCAGCTGGGTTACAAAACTATGTTCAAGGTCTTTTGTCAATGGTTTCTTGTTAGTTAATCAATTAGTGTTGATCCTCACTTCTTTGTTACAAAAATCATAAAAAATATAGGAAATATAGGCGTTTCAGAAGACAAATAGTACCTTTATAGAAGAAGAAGCACCCTATGAATATTCCCGAAACCAAACAACCCCGAATTGTAGTGATTGGGGGTGGATTTGCCGGTATTGCCTTGTTAAAACAATTAAAGAAGGTTCCTGCTCAGATCGTCCTTTTCGACCGACATAATTATCATACGTTTCAACCCTTGCTGTATCAAGTTTCCACCGCCGGCTTGGAACCGGATTCCATTGCGTATCCGCTACGGAAAATCTTCAGAAAGTTAGAGGATTTTCATTTCCGTCTGGCAGAAGTGATTCAAATACATCCTGCAAGAAAAGAAGTAGAAACCTCTATTGGCGACCTGTCTTACGATTATCTTGTCATTGCCACGGGAACCCGTACGAATTTCTTCGGAAATAAGAACATTGAGACCCACAGTATGCCCATGAAAACGGTTCCGCAGGCACTGAATATTCGCAGTTTGATGCTTCAGAATATTGAAGCTGCCGATATTACCGATGATCCTGAAGCACGACGGCGGTATTTGAACTTCGTGATTGCCGGGGCCGGTCCTACAGGTGTGGAACTTGCCGGTGCCTTAGCCGAATTCAGAAAAGGGATTCTTGAGAACGATTATCCCGAACTCGAGGAAGAAGATATGGGTGTACACCTATTGGAGGGTTTTGACCGAGTCTTGCCTCCTATGAGTGAACATTCTTCTAAAAAAGCACAACGCTTTTTGGAGAAACTAGGGGTTGAGGTCCATTTAAATACCATGGTTGAAGACTACGATGGTACAACCGTCACCACTAAGAACGGAAAGTCCTTTAAAACAGCCACTTTTATCTGGGCTGCCGGTGTAACAGGAGCACCTATAGCAGGAATCGATGGGGAAGCACTTATTCAAAAAGCGAACCGCTACAAAGTAGACAGATATAATAAGGTAGAAGGATTTGAAAATATCTATGCGTTGGGTGATGTGGCTTTTATGGAAACAGAGGATTTCCCCCAGGGCCACCCGCAAGTGGCACAGCCGGCCATCCAACAGGGGAAGCACCTTGGTAAGAATTTAAAACGTATGTTCAACCAAAAGGAATTGAAACCTTTCTCGTATTTCGATAAAGGTACCATGGCCACCATAGGGCGTAATAAAGCGGTCGTCGACCTTAAAAAATGGCATTTTGCTGGAGCCTTTGCCTGGTTCCTGTGGATGTTCGTTCATTTGTGGTTCTTAGCCGGATTTAGAAACAGGGTGGTGACCTTCTTTAATTGGAGTTATAATTACATTAATTACGATCGCGCCGCCCGACTAATCATAAGGCCATTTAAAAGAACCCTTGAATAACATGATGGTTCTGAACTTTACTGTTTACGACGTACAATCACTCCACCTTGACGCGTAACGGTCCGCCGTTCGAGACCCAGCCACCACCAACCTCGTCTATGTTAACGTCTAGTTCGTCACTGGTGTCGATGCTTTTTATATTCACCTTTACTTCTTCGTACGTATCTACGCCTTTTAAGTTCACATTTAATTCATCGTACGTATTGATATCTACAATACGTACATCCATAGTATTGTTTTCTGAAATAGGAACCAATTGATATTTTGTTTTTGCTTTGGGTGCAGGCGTTGCTTCCGAAGCATAGGCCGCAGGAACAAATTCCAGTTCTTTCATGACATTGACGGTGAGACAGAGCGCAATCACGGTGAGAATAACTTTTGTATACGTATCGGTTTTCATAATAAAAAGAATTAAGATTTAAAAGTGTGCATCAAATACCGTTCCCAGAGTAGGTGACGAGCTCCATTTCTTCCGCCTTACCGCGAAGTTTCTCCTTTCCTACTTCCTGTTTTTCAATGCCCTTAGGCGTTTTGTACGCTATGTTGGCAAACTCTTTAGAAGCGAGGATATCTACCCCAAGTTCATTACACAAGGAGACAATTCGTGCGGTGGTATTGAGCACATCGCCCGAAAAAGCGATCTCTCGTTTTATTTGTCCTATTTCTCCCACCATAACGGGACCAAAGTGGTAACCGACCTTGAACTCCGGAGCAAAACCATATTTTTTTATATAGCGCGATTGTTTATAAGCGATTATGCGCTTCATGCTGTAGTAGCACTGCAAAGCATTGGCGTTCTTTAGTCCCCATTTCATTTTCCAAGAGACCACCACTTCATCACCTACATATTGGTAGACCTCCCCCCGGGTTTGTACAATAGCGGGAGCAATGTCGCGAAAGAAATCCTTCAGAAAGTTGAAATATTTTTCTTCTCCAAGCGCTTCGGCAATACCGGTTGCATTTCGTATGTCGGCAAACATGAAGATCCTACGCTCACTCTTCGGCATAAAATAGCGCCCCATAAGGTAATCGGGAAAAACACCCGGACCATATTTGTCATTAACAATCAATACTATGAGTGTCACGATAACGATCACGAGCCAGACGATAAAGTTCTTGATGAATAACCAAGTGCCAAAAAACAGTTGCACTTCATAGATCACATCGGGATGGTAAAAGGGTAAGCCTGCATCTTCACTGTAAAAATAGAGTGCGCCAATGGTACTTACCATAAGTGCGGCGATCACATACGCGATGACGATATAGAGAAGCGCTTTCCAAAAAGCATGTTTTCGAAGCCAGCGCTCCATGAGATTCACTGTAACGATCCCACCAATGATCCCAGCTGAGATCCCAACGATCAAATTGGCCGTAAATGCTTGCTGGAAGTCGAAACTTGAACTTAACACCCCATTACTAATAAGCGTGAAATACTCATAAAAGAACAGTGCATTGGAGATGAGTACCCAAGCGATAAGGATCCAAAAGGCACGCCGGGTATAGAACCAGAGTTGCCGTGAGGTATATCGTTTAAATCGTGGTGCTTTCAATTATTAGCAGTTTTTGTATTTGTCGTGCAATCCCACACCTTTTAAGATCATTGGTTCGATCTTTTCCAGTCTGCTCTCTTTTGTTTTTTGCTGTTTGGCATCACCGATGTAAGCGGCGTATTCTCGTTGTTTTCCGGGTGTTAATGCATGAAAAGCCTCTTTAAGCTCTTTATTCTTGTTCAAAGTCTCTTTTAGCATTGGCGGAATGACAACCCCTTTTTTACGTTCCACCTTGACTTCCTTTCCCTCAATACGATTTTTGATGGCTTCTTGAAGGTATTGCAGTACGATATGTCGCTCGATAGTATCACCTGCTTCAAATCGCCATTGCCGTAGTGCTTTCGTGACCCCTTCTTGTGCATTGACGAGTTTTTGATGGGTGTCTTTTAAAAAAACTCCCTGATGAAACCAAATGGCATAGTGATTTTTGAACGCTGCCATGCCTGCCACTAATTTTCCATTTAAGGTGTATGTAGGCGATCCCCATTTTACTTCTTCGTTCAATTCAGTTTGCTGAAAAATGTCGCGTAATTTCTCAAGTTGTTTTGTCCATTTCTCATGTTTCTCGATGTATCTCTCTATTTTTTCTGAATCGGTCATGGATGTTGTTTTATCTTCCGAAGATACCTTTTTTCATGGTGACAATTTTTAAAGAAATGTTATAATTCAATTTACAGTTCGTACTGCGTATCTTACAGTTGAGTTATTTTTTTTCTGAAATTGTTGCCGTGTTATGCAATTTTGAACTCAATAATCAACCCATCCATGTTATGCATCATAATTACCGGAAAGTACCGCGCACCATTCTATTTTTACTACTCATTGGTTTTCTGCCCGTCGTAGCGTTTGGTCAAACAATCGTATCAGGAACTGTAACCGAAGCCAATGGGATGCCCATCTTAGGGGCGAACGTCTATCTGGAAGGAACCTACGATGGCGCTTCGACCGGCGAACAAGGAGGTTTTTCTTTTGAAACGACGGCAACAGGTGTGCAAGTGCTGGTGGTATCTTTTCTCTCCTTTGAAACCTTTACCATGGCTGCCGATGTGTCCCAAATGCAAAATCTAACTATTAAGTTGCGGGAAGATGTGAATTCGCTTGATACTGTGATCATTTCGGCGGGAACTTTGGAAGCGAGTGACAATAGTAAGGTTTCGGTGCTTAAACCCTTAGATGTCGTTACTACGGCCAGTGCCTTGGGGGATTTTGTGGGGGCACTCCAAACCTTGCCCGGCACCACGACCGTAGCAGAGGACGGCCGACTGTTCGTACGTGGCGGGGATGCCGACGAAACACAGATCTTTATCGACGGGATCCGGGTATTTACGCCGTATACACCTACCACTAACAATATTCCAACGCGCGGCAGATACAGTCCGTTTTTATTCGACGGGATCACATTTTCAACGGGCGGTTATTCTGCAGAATACGGACAAGCCTTGTCATCGGTTCTGCTTTTAAATACCATCGATGAGCCGGATCAAGAGAAGACCGAAATCGCCCTAATGACCGTAGGTGGCGGGTTGGGAAACACCCAAAAGTGGGAAAAGAGTTCTCTTAGTGTCAATGCAACCTACATTAATCTCGCACCTTATATTGCTGTGTTTCCCGATCGGAACGATTGGCAGAAACCGTTTGCAGGCTATGCCGGTGAAACGGTTTTTCGACATAAACTTAAGAAGGGCCTTTTTAAGTGGTATGCTGCCTTCGATGGAACCGATTTTGAACTCACACAGGAGGATATAGATCTTCCTAACGGGCTCGATTTTAAGCTCAATAACAAGAATTTTTACACTAATGCAAGTTATAGTGGCGACCTTGGACCCAATTGGAAGATCTTTGGAGGGGGTAGTTTTACGTATGCCAAGACGAAATTAGGCATCATCGATAGCGATATTAAGGATACCGAAAGCTCGGCCCATTTAAAAGTAAAGCTTCGGAAACGTTTTAGCAACAGGGTCAAGCTGAGCGTGGGTGCCGAACAGTTCTTGACCGATTTTAATGAGGATTTTCAAGATCCCTCCTTTGCTGAAAGCTACGGCTTTCAGAATAACATATCGGCACTATTTGCAGAATCCGACCTTATCTTTTCCCGTAAGTTCGCAGTAAAACTTGGACTTAGAGGAGAGTATAGCGCTCTGTTTGATGCATTCACCGTGTCGCCACGATTTTCGGTAGCTTATAAAACAGGAAAGGACAGTCAGCTGTCCTTGGCCTATGGAGATTTCTTTCAGCAACCCAATAGCGATGTTTTAAAATTTAACACTAATCTGAAATCCCAAAAGACGCAGCATTACATTCTTAATTATCAGTATACCGCCAACAACCGCATCTTTAGAGCCGAAGCCTACAGAAAAGAGTACAGTAATCTGATCACTTATGATACCAATTTTACGCAACCCAACTCCACTTTTACTAATAACGGGGACGGGTATGCACAGGGCATTGATATATTTTGGAGGGATAACAAGAGTATAAAAAATGTGGATTATTGGGTAAGCTATTCGTTGTTGGATACCGAACGTACGTATCAAAACTTTCCTATTGCTGCTACACCCTCTTTTGCAAATACACACAATGTTTCAGTGGTTGGGAAATATTGGATCGATGCGTGGAGAAGTCAGGTGGGGTTCAGCCACCAGTTTGGGAGTGGGCGTTCGTATACAGATCCCAACGAACCCGGATTCCTTCAGAAAAAAACACGCGATTTTCACAGCACAAGTTTCAATTGGGCCTATTTGATCTCCCAGCAACAGATCCTCTATTTTTCGGTGAACAATGTTTTTGCGTTCAACAATGTAAATGGATACCAGTATGCGAGTACTCCCAATGCGAATGGAAGGTTCGATCGCCGGGCATTGACCCCAGCAGCAGATCAGTTCTTTTTCGTTGGGTTCTTTTGGACGATAAGCGAAGACGGCAGCGACAACCAATTGGATAATCTGTAGCATTCTTGGTTTGTATGGCAACTACGGCTACAATTCATCCCTAAGATCCTACAATTGAGTTATTCTCTTTTTAAAAAGAGCCTTGACCGTCGCATCTTTGAACTATCAATTTTTAAACCGTTATATCATGCAAACAGTACTTACCTATCTAAGTTTTCTCATTACCTCGATGCTCCTTCACGGACAAAACACCATTGAAGTGACTATGACACACTTCGACAGCAACGAAGGAATAGTAAAAGTTGGACTTTACAATGCCGAAGGCACTTTTTTGGAGCGTCCGTACAAAGCCTTATCGGCCGAGATTTCCGAAGAAAAGGCAACAGTTATCTTTTCTGAAGTTCCGGACGGTATCTATGCGATCTCTTGTTATCACGATGAAGATCGTAGCGGCAGTTTGAATATGTTCATGGGCATGATCCCAACCGAATCTTACGGAACTTCGAACAATGCTCCTTCCAGATTTGGCCCGCCCAAATGGGAAGACGCCTCGTTTGAAGTAACGGGTGGGGTAGTTCGAAAATTGGAAATAAAATTATAAACAAAACGACCTAATGAAAGATCTTTCTTTAGAGAAAAAAGAAAAAAGGCTAATCATACAAGGCCGTTGTTAATAAGAATATTAATTTTAGTAGGCGGAACAATTCCCCTGCATGTCAAAATACAGCAATCAATGAAAAATCTAATACTATTCAGTTTTCTATGTATCTCCTTCTCAGGAATGAGCCAAACAAAATACGAACAGGGAATGCACAAGGCTTTCGATCTATGGCAGAATGAGAAGCCATGGGAAGCAGCAAATCTATTTGAGCGCATCGCCAATGCCGAGCCGGACAATTGGTTACCGGCCTTTTATGTCGCACAGATCAACATAATTAATAGTTTTTCTGAAAAGGATCCGGAAAAGCTGAACACCCAATTAAACAAAGCACAGGAATTTTTAAACAGTGCCAAGGGCTTATCACCTAACAATGCCGAAATACTAGTGTTGGAAGCACAATGGTATACGGCTTGGGTGGTGTTCGACGGACAAAAATACGGAATGCAATATGCGGGAAAAGTTTCCGAGCTTTATCAAAAGGCAATGAAACTAGCCCCCGAAAATCCTAGGGTAGTCCTAGGAAAAACAGAATGGGACATGGGCACAGCACGTTATTTTGGTCAGCCGGTCGATGAATTTTGTAATGAGCTGAAACGAGCCGTTATATTGTTCGATTCGTTTTCGCCGGAGGGCGAATTTCATCCGCAGGGAGAAAAAGAGTATGCCGAAAAAGTAGTAGCTTCCAATTGTAACTAACAAACTATGAAAGGAATTCTTAGAGAGTTTGGTAAAGCCTTTTTGGTAGGTATGGTGATCTTCATTGTACTAGGCATCATCCGCTGGTTCAATGGGGTTCGTATTGATACTGGCAGGGAATTGCTTATCCTGTTCGGGTACAACCAACTCTACGCGGTAGTACTCTACATGGCCAATGCCTTGTTGATCATTTACTTGTTAAAACGCTATAAGAATAATCTTTTTAGAGTTTATAATTTATCCAAGGGCATCTTGGGAGCCATTACTATAACCATAGTTAGTTTATTCTTGCTTCGATTTATTACGGAAGTACTAATAGATGGTGAAACCCTAAATGAATTTATAGCAGGAGAGCGTGTACAATATTATTATGTATCTTTCATTATCTCGGCCGTAGTGACCTCTATTTTTTACGCCTTTTATTACTATAAATATTCTCAGGAAAAGAAGGTCAAGGAGCAAAAGATCATCGCAGGTACTGCATCAGCCAAGTTTGATGCGTTGAAAAATCAATTGGATCCTCACTTTCTTTTTAACAGTTTAAACGTTCTTACCAGCCTTATTGAAGAAAATCCGGAGGCAGCGACACGATTTACTACTTCGTTATCAAAGGTATATCGATATGTCCTCGAACAGAAGAACAAAGAACTCGTTACCGTAGCCGAAGAATTGAAGTTTGCGGAACGTTACATTTCGTTGTTGGAAATGAGGTTTGAAGATAGTATCGTCTTTACGGTTTCTGGCTCGATCACTAATACTGAAGCGAAAGTCGTACCGTTGGCGCTTCAATTGTTGTTGGAGAATGCCGTAAAACACAATCAAGTTACCCCGGAGCGAAAATTGTTTATTACCATATATGAAGAAGATGGCAACTTGGTGATCAAGAACAATGTTCAGCCAAAACAAGTAGTAAAAGAAAGCAGTGGCGTAGGGCTTCGAAACATTCGACAACGCTACTATTTGTTGACCGATCGTCCTGTTACGATACGTGAGGACCACAAAGAATTTAGCATTGCCATACCAATGCTCACTAAAGAAACAAGTAATATGAAAACACAAGAGACCTATATTTCAGAAAAAAAATACGAACGCGCTAAAAAGAAAGTAGAAGAATTAAAAAGCTTCTATGTGCATCTCACCATATACATCGTAATGATCCCGGTGTTCATCTGGCTCAATTACCGTTCCACTGGCTTTCCGTGGGCTATTTTCCCAATTGTAGGTTGGGGGTTTGGAGTAATGGGACATGCCATGGAAGTATACAATTACAATCCATTTTTAGGCAAGGATTGGGAAGAGAAGAAAATAAAGAAGCTAATGGATGAAGATAAATATAAAGACCTGTAATTATGAATGATCTTGAAAAACAAAATAAATACATACGTGCGAAGGAGCGGGTTGCCGACATTAAAAAATTCTATACCAGTTTACTATTCTATATACTATTTATAGGATTTTTGGCAGCTCTAAATTATTATACCAACGAATTAAGGTACCCTTGGTTTTTATGGGCGGCCTTAGGATGGGGAATCGGGATTGTGATCCAAGCCTTTAAGGCGTTTCGATGGATGCCCTATATGAACAAGGAATGGGAAGAAAGAAAGATCAAGGAGTATATGGAAAAGGATTCAGAAAAGGGCTCCGGAAATCGGTGGCAATAAATAGGAAGGGAATGCATATACCATCTAACAAATACCTTAAAGCAAAGAAGAAGGTACAGGCCATCAAGAGATTTTATTCCCATCTAATCGTGTATCTGCTTGTAAATGCCGGACTTCTGTTTTTCAGAATTGAATGGGCACCATTTCTCTTCTCGCAGCAGGATGCAGCCTTCATCTCTTGGTTGAATTGGAATACCTTTGGCATTACTTTCTTTTGGGGATTAGGATTGCTATTTCACGCACTTTCGGTCTTTGTGGTTAAATTTAAGTTCCTGAAGAAATGGGAAGAGCGAAAAATTAAGGAACTGATAAAGAAAGAAGAAGAAACTATGTATAACCGTAAGGACTAAAGATATGTATTATGGAACAATTTGAAGATGAAAAATATAAGAAAGCACAAAAGAAGGTCAAGGAGCTGAAAGGCTTTTATTCACACCTAACCGTCTATATCGTGATCAATCTCATTTTGCTGGGATTGCAATTGCTGGTATTTCAAAACGGTACTTTGGGTGTGGAGGTACCTCGCTGGTCTATGTTCACCACGCCTTTTTTCTGGGGGATTGGTCTATTCTTTCACGGATTGTATGTCTTTCAGGACAGATTTCGTTTTTTTAAGGATTGGGAAGAACGGAAGATCCAAGAGTATATGGAGAAGGACGAAGAAGAGATGAAAAACACATGGGATTAGATGTAGCGATCGTGAAGGATACCCTGAAACCTCACTTAGACTCAGAAAAATTATCAATATACTTTTAATATGAATGTACTCATTATAGAAGATGAAAAACCTTCGGCACGTCGCTTACAACGCATGTTGACGCAATTAGGTGTTGATACCCGACAAATGCTTCACAGTGTATCAGAAGCCATTGAATGGTTTTCCAACAACAATCACCCCGACCTCATTTTTTTAGACATTCAGTTAAGTGACGGTCTTTCTTTCGAGATCTTCGAGACGGTGACTGTGAACAGTGCTATCATCTTTACAACTGCTTTTGACGAATATGCATTGCAAGCATTTAAGTTGAATAGTATCGATTATTTACTGAAACCAATAGATGCTCAGGAACTTGAGGCTGCAGTAAAAAAATACCAAAACCTAAAAGCACCCGCCAAGCAAGTACAGTTGGATTTTGAGGATATTAAGAAATTACTGGTCAATCCTGTCGAACGGGAATACAAAAAGCGGTTTACCACTCGAATCGGGCAGCATATCAAGATGATTCCTGTGGATGAGATCGAATGCTTCTATTCTGAAAATAAAGGTACCTATGCCTACACGGTCGATGGTAGGGATTACCTGCTGGACACAACATTAGAACAATTGGAAGCCGAGCTGGAACCACAAACCTTTTTTCGAATAAGCCGAAAGTTCTATGTAAACATTCACGCAATCCGTGACATTATCTCTTACACCAATTCACGTTTGCAGCTTAAACTGAACAGTTTTAAGGAGCAGGAAGTCATCGTGGCCAGAGAACGTGTAAAAGATTTTAAGGTGTGGTTGGAATAAGAAAGAAATCATTTCTTTTTCGGGTCGATCCTGTTCTCGTTGAAGGAGGAGGGCAGTAGCTTCGGGATGAATTTCACTAGCAATGGTAAGAGCACAGTCCCTCCCGGTAGCAGGAAGATAGTGAGCGAAGGGATGGTCTTACACACATCCAATAGCTGCTCCTTTACTTTGTGTCGTTCTTCTTCGGAAAGGTCTCTTACCGTAGATTGTGAAAGTAATACCAAAAGCTCTCCGCTTTCCTCTAACTCCTGTTGTAAGCGCTTCTTGTTCCGAAGAATCAACAGTTTAACCGTGGCAGCAGATTGTTTGTAGAAGAGACGCACCGGATTGGAATATTCGAATAGTTTTATTTTACTGCCATACGCTTCCGAGAAAAGGCTTAACTCCTTTAAGGTTTTTGTGAGTTCTTCTTCAGGGAGTTCTATAAACAGAATAAGGTCTTGAAGAAATTTAAACTCCGACAGGTCCATGTGGTAATCATCCCATACGGCAATGGTGCAAATATCCAACAAGTACTTTTTCTCCAAAAATGTCAACTTTTTTAATCCGGAGAGATTCTCCAAAGTGATCACTCGTGTACCCGATGCCGTTTCGATGAGGTATTCGGAAGAGGATTCGAATAGTTCAATGAGCAGCCGGTCATACTTCGTTTGTTTCTTTTTAGCTTTTAACGCTAAAAAACAACAGCTTATCACCAAAGTTTCCAACAATTTGGAGTAGTTCTTGATACCTTTGGGTGTTTCCAACCATCGCATAAAGGCTAATACATCGGCATATAGCAAGGCGTAAGTTAAAATGGACGTATTGTTCTTCTTCAGGGAAGTGTTGGTCTCTTGAAGCCTTGCCGACAAGATGTGTTCCAATTCTTGGGTTGAAGTTTGGGACAGCGTTAACTTAGAAAAGAAGCCGGTCTTTCCTTTTTCCAACTGTTTATAAAATTCAATGATCTTTTGGATGGCTTCCGGATACTTGTTTGAGTTAGTTGCTGAACAGTAGGTAGCCAATAGCGCATGAAATAAATTAACCTTGGTGAATTCTTCTTTGGTAAGTTGTAAACTACTTAGATTTTTACCTAAAAGAGAGGAAACCGAAACCCCGAAGATGAAGCCTACCGATTTCAATTCAGAGTAAAAATTAACTTCGCTGTTGTTTTGGCGAAGCAGATCCTCATTCTTGAAGCCGTTTAAAAGTTTTGGTATCCAGTCAGTTGCAGAAGGATTCACAATAAGTATAAAGGATTAACTAAAATTAGTATTATATGACAGTACTTAACAAAGGATTGGGTTTTTTGACAATTACATTAACAAAAGATTAACTGTGGGTGCGAAACCAACACTGTACTTTAGACGTAAATAACTATGAACAAGTAAAAATAATTAATTAAAAGAACTTAAATTATGAAAAAAACGAAACTTTTAGCAGCAATAGGAGGCTTAGGCTTAGCTGTGCTTGCAGTATTTTTAATTGCTGCAGATCACATTGATGCCCCGGCCGTGGCAGGGACCACCAGTGATATTGCCGATCTGTATGCTTTTGAAGGGGACAACCCCAACAATACGGTGCTTATTGCAACCTTACAAGGCCCTTTAGAGCCCGGTAATGTAACCAATAATGCTCAATTTGACGAAGATGTATTGGTAGAATTCAATATTGATCGTACCGGTGATTTTGTAGAAGATCTTGTGATACAAGCAATTAAAAGAGGTGATTCTATGTACTTCTTTGGTCCCGTGGGGCCTACACAAACCGGACTTTCCAGTATAGTGGAAACATCGGTAGCACCTGTGGCTGTAAAGATATCAACCTCGGCCGATGTTCAAACGGCAACCAGCAATGGGATGACCTTTTTTGCCGGTCCGAGACGAGATGCATTCTTCTTTGATTTTAACAGATTTAACATGGTAGCATCAGGGTCTGTAGCACCCGAAGGGTTTTTACCACCCGGACAGGCCGATGACTTTTTTGATAATCTGAACGTTCTGGCCATAGTAGTGGAAGTGCCTAATTCTTTATTGGGAACGGCTCCTACACACGTTGCCGTTGCAGCGGGATTATTCCCTCCGGGCGCTTTGCCAAATGCATATAACGTTTGGGTAAGTACAAAAAGAAAGCAATAATTAAATAACCATTTTAAAAGATATAAATATGAAAACATATAAATTCAAATTTTTACTAATTGCTATTTGTGCTTCCCTATTTGTTGTGGGCTGTAGCGATGATGACGATAATGTAATAGAACAAGTAAGCTGTAGCGACGGTATACAGAACGGAGACGAAGAAGGAGTAGATTGTGGAGGAACCGCATGTGGACCTTGTATCTCTGCCTTTTCGGGTACCTTCGTGCAAGAGGATGCCATGGGACGACCGGGAATCAACACCGTTTTTAGTTCCAGTGATAATATCAAAAACAATTTCAACACGACTATCGTAAGTGGTAGAAGCGGATTTACAGCTGGTTTTGAAGCGCAATTAGAAGGATATCATGATGTCTACGGTACCGCTTTAGGTGTCGATATCGATTATGAAGCGAACATCTTGGGTCTGGACGCACCTACCTTTGCCTTTGTTCTTTCACAAACCGATGCTTTACAGGTAGCACCTAATGGTACGACAACCTATTTCGATGGGACAAATGCCTTAACAGGACGTACTTTAAGTGATGACGTGATCGATATTTCACTTACTTTAATGTTTGGTGGTACCGATGGAATGCGTTTTGACGGAAATAACGGAACGCCTCAACTTACCAGCGATGGTGTAGGCCCGGGTGACCGAAACTTCTCATTACCATTCCCGTATTTGGAAACTCCAAATCAATAATATCGAATACCAATTATAAGAAAAGGGCAAGCAATTGCTCTTTTCTTTGTTTAAAACTGTTTCAAAAATGAAATATACATACTACACCATGCTATTGTGCTTGGTCTTATCCTGCACTTCTAAAACCGCTGAAAAGTCTGTTATAAGTGCAGAAGATTATAATTCGTATTTAGAGAATACAGCTCACGAATCTTTAAAAACGGCCACTGAGTCTAAAGAATTTTGGAGCCAACGCTTGGCAGCAGACACTTCCGGAGTCGGGGAGATAGGACCATTGTCCGGTGCCTACACGTCACTTTTCGACGCCACAGGAAATGTACAAGACCTTAAGGAAGCAGAAATTCTAATTAGAAAAGGACTGGCAATTTCTGCAAACGACAAAGAGGGCTTCGCACGGAGTCTGGCTCATAACCTCATTGCACAGCACCGCTTTAAAGAAGCTCGAGAAGTGTTGGAACAGTATTACTCCGGGCCTTCTAATAAAAAAGATACCGAATATATGCTCTTTGACGTATACATGGAAAACGGGGAGTACGAGAAGGCCGATACATACTTAGGAAAGATTAAAGCCAATGGCGACTATAATTACCTTATTCGGTTAGCGAAATGGAGTGACTTCAAGGGAGACCTCGATGCTGCGATCAAGTATATGGAGAAAGCCAAAGACGTTGCTGAATCCCGTAACAGTAGTCCACTCATGATCTGGACGTATTCAAATTTGGGAGATTTTTACGGACACGCCGGACGTATCGAGGATGCGTATAACATGTATTTAAAGACACTGGAGTTACAACCGGACAACGCCTATGCAAAAAGAGGGATTGCCTGGATCGCTTATGCTTCGGAAAAGGACACTGAAGAAGCCAATCGCATCTTAGATTCCATCATGGTGCAGCATAAGGCACCCGATTATTACCTTTTGAAGGCTGAAATGGCCGAATACAATGGAAATACTTCTGAAGCAACCGCATTCACCAACAAATTTGTCACTGCGGTGTCACAACCTCAATACGGAGCTATGTACAATGCCTATCTTATTGAGATCTATTCCGAAGAAGACCCACAACGCGCACTAGAAATGGCAAAACAAGAAGTAGCGAATCGCGCAACGCCCGAAACATATCATTTATTGGCCTTGGCACAATTAAAAGCGGGGAATGAAAAGGAAGCGCTACAAACGATACAAGACCATGTTGTAGGAAAAACATTTGAGCCCATGGCGGCCTATCATACGGCGTTGGTCTATAAAGCTAATGGGATGGAGAAGGAGGTAGCACCTTTAAAAGAAGACTTACTTACTGCCGAATTTGAATTAGGTCCTGTTTTAACACAAAAAGTAAGACAATTATAAGAGAATTTGAAAACCAATACCGCCAGTTTTGCGTAAGTATGATTG
Source organism: uncultured Altibacter sp. (assembly GCF_963972995.1). Lineage (NCBI taxonomy): Bacteria > Pseudomonadati > Bacteroidota > Flavobacteriia > Flavobacteriales > Flavobacteriaceae > Altibacter > uncultured Altibacter sp. Next base: position 58,782 of record NZ_CAXAXI010000003.1, on the reverse strand, counting down.
AAAGGTTGGTCATCTATCAGTTCTGATAGATAGTTGACTTCCGGTACTACCGGTTTTCAGAGTTTTTTTGTTAGTTGAAGCGCCCTCCATAAGAGGGCGCTTTTACTTTGTATCATCTGTAAAATGCGTTACGCTTTAAGGAGCTACCGTACCTAGGGTGTAGAGTTGCGATAAGGTAGGGGTTTCGCTTCCACCTTCCGGTTCCAAGGTAATTCCAAAGGCTTCCGGATCCGGGATGTTCTCGAACTTATAGACCCCTTTTTCACTTTCGGTTACTGCACTAAGTAATCCAACACTGGTGGGGGTTAACGGGTCTAATATAAGGGACCATACTTGGTACACTTTTCCCGAAGGAGGTGTTGGCAGTCCTGAAGCATCAATATATGCTATTTTTTCAGCTTTGTTGTAATATACTTTCGCAAAGGCTGCCGGGGCAACGGCTTGATTACCGGGTAATATAATGGTATTGTAATCTTTAGAACGTAGTACTGTTAAGATGTCATTGGCTTCCGTGAGTTCGCCTTCAACCGTAGTAAGTTGTTCTCTAAGTTGCTCGTTCTCTGTAGTCGTTAATTGAATATCGTCCTGTAAGGCTGTATTTTGCTGAAGCATCCAAAAGATACCGGCAATGCACACAATAGCTGCAGCCCAACCCGTGATCGCAGCCCAGTTGGTAGAAGAGCGCTCGGTGTCCTTCAAGGATCGCACCTTACGGATCGAGTTGAGAATGTACGTCCAGATCATGGCCGGAAGGGTAGGAGCTACCGCTTCTGCGAGATTGATCAATGAAGCTTCAATGGTTTCCACTTCGCTTCGCAGCTGCGGGTAGGTGATTAAAGCTTCTTCTACTTCTGTGATCTCTTCCGAAGAGAGGGACACGCAAACGTACAGTTCTAATTTACCCGAATCTATAATTTCTTGTGCGCTCATAATGGTTTATTGACCAAGAACCATGGTTCTTAAATCCTTAATGCAATTTCTATTCCGTGTTTTTAACGTCCCCAGTGGAATATCGAGTTCTTTAGCGGCGTCAGCCTGCGTAAAACCTTTAAAGAATAGGAGATCAATGATCTTTATACAAGCAGGTTTTAGGGCATCCACGAATTTCTGTATTCCAATGGCATTTGTCTTTTGGTTTAGGTTATCACTTCCAGACAAAATATCTACGAAATTTGTAGTACTTAGGTTTTTCTTACTGTTCTTAAAGGCTTTGGACCGTGTCTTGTCGATTGATGCGTTTCTGGCAATATTCAATAGCCAAGTAAAGAAGCGTCCCTTGGTAATATCGTACGAAGCCGAGTTGTCCCAAACCTTCACAAACACATCTTGCAGCACTTCCTGTGCAATGTCCTCATCCAAGACAATACTATAAATAATACCGTAAGTCGCTTCAGAATACAGCGAATAAATTCTCGAAAAGGCTGTTTCATTCTTGTTCTGCATTTCCAAGATCAACGAATTGGGTTGTTCCATAGCTTTTTTGTTAATGCGCTAATGTAACAATTTTTTTTTTTCATTTCTACGATTACTTCGGTTTCAACGAATTCGATATTTTTTTAAAGAATATGATTTGCAGTGTGTTAAAATTGATCTTACTGTCATTAAAAATTTGTTTACCACGCTAATTTTGATAGCTTTGTGAATCATCAAGTAACCTACTTATATCTAATCTTTTAATTTTTATTCAATGAAGAAATTTACTTTAAGCATCGTCATGGGAATGCTATGTGTCTTTTCAGGAAGCATTTTAGCCCAAGACAACGCGAAGGCTATCAATGACCAACTGCGTCAATTGATAGAGAACGGTACCCACGAGGCACAGGATGTGCAGTGGGAAATTACTAGCGAACATACCAGTCGTATTAGTAACACCCACCATATTTATTATAGACAGGTGGTAAATGGTCTACAAGTCTATGGTACTGAATCCGGTATTCATATTCTTTCTAATGGAGAGATCTTGGCGGCCGACACCAAGTTCATAGGTGGGACTTCTGCCAAAGTACGTGGTACCGCAACTCCTTCTTTAGGAGCCGTACAAGCTGTACAAGCAGCTGCCAGTCAGTTGGGATATACCGTTAGCGGTTCATTAGAGGTGCTTACAAGAAAAAATACGCTCGATCAAGAATCATTATTAAGTGAGGGAGGTATCTCCTTAAATCCAATACCGGCGCGGTTAATGTATCAATTAAATGAAGCTAATGAGCTTGTGCTGTCTTGGGACATCTCAATTCAAGAAAAAGCCCAGCAGAATTGGTGGAGTGTGCGGGTAGACGCAGCTTCGGGTGCTATTATTGATAAAGTGAATTGGATGGTGAGCTGTTCATTCGAACACGATCACAGCGAACATGAAATAGAATACGATTATAATAAGAATCTGTTCGATATTCCTAACTATGCTGAAATAGTTGCCAACGGATGTTCTACAACCTGCTATGAAGTTTTTGCCATGCCGCTTGAAAGTCCGTACTACGGTACGCGCTCGATTTTGAGTGACCCTTCCGATGTAACAGCATCACCTTTTGGATGGCACGATACCAATGGCGCTCCGGGAGCCGAATTCACCACGACACGAGGGAATAACGTAAATGCTTATGAAGATGGGGATAACCCGGGATATCAGCCAGACGGAGGAGCTAACCTTAACTTTTCGGGGCCGGGATTCCCTTTCAGCCAAATTTATTCAGCGGCGAACCAGTATGAGAATGCCGCAATTACCAACCTTTTTTATTGGAATAATATAATTCATGATGTGCTGTATCAATACGGATTTGATGAAGCAGCAGGGAACTTCCAGGAGAATAACTACGGAAATGGAGGTTCAGGAAGCGATTCTGTCAACGCTGAAGCTCAGGACGGTTCCGGAACCTGTAACGCAAACTTCGGAACACCTGCCGATGGTGGGAACCCTACGATGCAAATGTACGTTTGCAGCGATAAAGATGGTGATTTTGATAATTTGGTAATCATTCACGAATACGGTCATGGAATTTCAAACCGATTGACCGGAGGACCTGCTGCCGCTGGATGTCTTGGGAACAATGAGCAAATGGGAGAAGGCTGGAGTGATTTCTACGGTGCATTGATGACCATTGAAGCAGGAGATACCGGAACAGATGCACGTGGCGTTGGAACCTATCTGTTTGGACAAGGAGCCGGGGGCCCCGGAATAAGAAATTTCCCTTACAGTACAGATTTTGCCGTAAATCCTCAAACGTATGATGATATTAAGACAACATCGGGGCCGCACCCCCTTGGGTCCATTTGGGCAACCATGCTGTGGGATGTGACATGGGCGTTGATCGATGAACATGGTTTTGATACAGATTTTTACAATTTTACCGGAGACCCAAACCAGGACGCCGGAAACGTACAAGCCTTTGCATTAGTGACCGAAGGTATGAAGCTACAACCATGTAGTCCCGGGTTTGTGGATGGTCGTGATGCGATTCTTGCTGCCGACCAAGCGATCTACGGTGGTGCAAACTATTGTCTTCTTTGGGAGGCTTTTGCAGCCAGAGGATTGGGTGCAAGTGCCGATCAAGGATCGTCAAACAGTCGTACCGATGGAACGGAAGCATTTGATACGCCTTCCGGTGTAGCTTCTTTTACCGCTGCAGATGATGTATGTGCAAATACCGAAGTATTGACAGGGCTAGGCGGTGGATCACCTATAGGGGGGATCTACAGTGGACCGGGTGTTACCGATGACGGAAACGGACTTACATACTCTTTCGACCCTGTTGCAGCTGGCGTAGGAGTACATACAATTACATATAGTGTTGCAGCGAGTGCATGTGCTCCGGCTACTTCCGCTTCCGATACCATTGAGGTATTGTCAATTCCACCCGGACCTACAACTACAGGCGCAAGTGATTTTTGTGTGGGAGATTCTGTAACGCTCACCGCTACTTTAGTGGATCCTGCGAATGTAATTCGGTGGTTCGACGCACAGGTGGGAGGAACATTCTTGTTTGAAGGAACAAGCTATACCTTTACACCCACAGGGGATGTTACGGTTTACGCGCAGGAAACACCTCCGGGACCATTATCACAATTAAAAATATCTGAAGTTACCACCGAAGTACCGGATCGATTGGAGATCCAAAATGTGGGCTTAGCTGCAGATTATACCGGATATACTGTGGCAGTAAGCGATAACTATACCGATATCAACGACGTAAATTCCATCACCCAAACCTTGGGTGCCATGGCTGCAGATTCGGCAATTGAGTACAATGATGACGGTGGTCCGAACGATTGGGGCAACAACATCTTTTGGGATAACAATGGAACAGGTTGGATCATCATTATCGATGACACTGGAAATGTCGTGGATTCTGTATTCTGGAATTGGACAGCCGCCGGTATCGCAAACTTCAATGTTACTATTAATGGTTTCAATATCACAGCGGCCGACCTTGACTGGACCGGCGATGGAGCCGATTTCTCTGTAGCCTGTAACGATTCGTATAGACGGCACGGGGATTCCGATGGTGCTGCCGATTGGGCTGCTGGCTGTGAGGCATCCGATTATGGAGTTGCGAATAGCGACATTAACCTAGGGTTCGCAGGTTGTTTAGGGGATCGTACTCCTACCGAAGCTACTGTGGAAACAGTCGATCCGGTGATCACTTGCCCGGCAGATGAAACCGTGACTGTTGATGAAGGGGAAATGTACACAATTCCGGATTATACAACGCTAACAACAGCAACCGACAATTGTACTGCGACTCCTCTAATTTCTCAGGATCCCCCTGCGGGTACGATGATAGGTGCCGGTACAACTGTGATCACGATGACCGCCACAGATGAGGCAGCAAATGACGCAGAATGTACGTTTACGCTTACGGTGGAAGAAGTATTAGGAGTTGCAGATTCAGAACTGTATGCCGCTATTACGTTGTATCCTAATCCTACAAGCGGACAACTTACATTGTTAAACAATTCAACAACACCATTAATAGATGCGGTAATTACCGATGTGAACGGAAGAACGATCCAAACGATCGATCTTATAGATCACACCGGAGCTACCGAATTTACCATTGAAACGTTGTCTACGGGACTGTATTTTATTACCATACAAACCGAAACGACTACGATTGTTAAAAGAATTGTGAAGCAATAAGCTAAGCTTAGATATTTAAACATCAAACCCTCGTGCTTATCAGTAAGTTCGAGGGTTTTTTATTATTTGAGAAGTTTGGTAGGGTTTTTGTTTCTATAACTGTATACTATATAGATGCTTGTAATGAAACATAAAGTAAACATGCGTAATCCCCTGTGTCCCTAAAAAGAAACATTACAATTAGCATCTTTCATAAAAGCCCGTCCCGGAAGTGTTCTTCCGGGACGGGCTTTTTATTGGCTAAACTTTTTTAAAGAATGTGTTTTTTATTGCTGAATAATTCCGCCGCAACTTACTCGAGCACCGGCATCACCGCTGGGCTGGCTCTTAAAATCGTCGGCTCCTTGGTGTACAATAATGGACTTACCTAAAATATCTTTCTTTTCATCACCACATCCTATGCACCATTCATCGGTTTGCATAGAAATGGAACCACTTCCGGACTCATCTGCTTCAAAATTACCTATATCGCCTTTGTGGTAGCCTCCTGCATCTCCCCACTTACCGTGCGGTGCAAAGGTAGGGTTCCAATGGCCTCCCGCCGAGGAACCGTCTGCTGCAGAACAATCGGCAGATTCATGAATGTGTATTGCATGGGTTCCCGGATCAAGACCTTCAACCTTAGCTTCAAAGGTCACGATTCCGTTCTCTTCTGTAAAATACGCTTTCCCGGAGGCTTTTGAGTCGCTTTTGGACATAAGACGAATCTCGACACTCTTAACTTCTTGTTCCACTTCTTTGGTATCTTCTACCATTTCTTCGGTTATTTCATTTTCGGCATCCATTTCTTTTTTATCATTCTTACAACTCACAGTGCCCAGCAGAGCTATGGTTGCAATGGATAAGGCTATTTTTTTCATTGTTTCAGTTTTTATGGTTATTATAATATTAAAGGTACTGTGAATCGGCGCTACTGCCAAAACCTTTACAAAATCTTAGCAATTAGTAAGAGGATTTTATCAAATCGTTCGTATCTGTGATCCCTCTTTTTATGTTTTCTGAAATGTGCAGTGCTTTATCGATGCGTGTTTGAGAATTCTTAAACCGAAGGATATAATAAATAAGAGAGCGTTTCTTCCCATCACTCAAGGCTTCAAACTTAGCTTCGGCTTCAGGATCACTTTCCAACACAGCCGTAAATTCTTCGGGCATTTCAACACCATATGTTGTGACATCTTCCACCATCTCTAGCATAAAACAATCCTTGGATGACACCCCCAATTCCTTTTGGTAACGCTTTCCGAAGCTCACAAGAAACCGCCCTTTAATGCGTTTAAGCGCTCCATGAAACCGAATTTCAGTAGCCTTAAAAAAAGCGTGAAATTCTACCCGGCTGTGTCCTTTTTCTGCAAAAGGAATGGCAAAGGCCTCCGGGATCTCAATCGTGTGTGTGCCTAATAGGGAAACCTCAAATCGTTTAGACCGCATTAATCCCATAGGTTACGAGATTAACTTGGTGATGACCTGTGTGGCTGTGTGCAGTGTCTTATGAACCGGGCATTTGTTGGCGATCTCAAGAAGGCGTTTTACTTGCTTTTCATCTAGATCGCCTTCCAGTCGTATTTCACGCAGGAAGGTATCGATCTTGGCCGAGTCTTGCTCGCAATTCTCACAATCTATAGCGTAATCCTTATTATAGCTGATATGCACTTCAACATGTTGTAAATCCCACTTCTTTCGGCGTGCATACATTTGAATGGTCATTGCAGTACATGCCGAGAGACCTGCCGAAACCAGTTCGTAAGGGGTAGGCCCGAAGTCGTTGCCGCCCACACGTGTAGGTTCGTCGGCCACCATATAATGACTGCCTAATTTCATTTGGGTAGTGAAACCGTTCTCTGCCTCCAAACTCGCAACCACGTCGTGTTGCGTCTTAACTTTGGATACTTCGGGGATGCTGAGATAACGCGAAGCCCATCCTGCGATCACTCGTCCGACATACAAAGAATCTTTCTTTGATGATAAGAGATGGTCTGCACCGTCCAACGAAACAAAACTCTTGGGGTGATGTGCTGCCATGTACAACTCTTCTGCATTCTTGATGCCAACAATGGTGTCCTGTGGCGAATGGAGTACAAGTACTGCCTTACTCAGCTCTTTTAATACCTTTTGGAGAGATTTGGATTTAAGATCGTCTAAGAATTGTTTCTTTATTCTGAAATCCCTGCCACCCAAGCTTACCTGTGCCATTCCTTTTTCTTGGATCTCGGCCAGTTCACTTTTTAACAAATGTTGCACATGCACCGGATTGCTTGGTGCACCAATAGTGGCTACGGCTTGGACGGAGGACAGTTGTTTTGCGGCGTAGATAATGGCAGCCCCTCCCAACGAATGACCTACTAATAAGGAGGGGGCTTTGAAATGTTCTGACAGATACTCTGAAGCAGCAATAAGATCTTCCACATTTCCCGAAAAATTGGTGTCGGCAAAGGCACCTTCGCTTTCTCCCAATCCCGTAAAATCAAACCGCAATACCCCAATCCCTGAAGCCGTGAGTGCCCTGCTTATATTCTTGACAGCCAATAAATTCTTGGTGCAGGTAAAGCAATGTGCAAACACAGCAAAATTATGTGGGTGTCTATCTACAGGAAGTTCCAAACGACCTGAAAGGGTTTGCCCATCTTGATTCTTAAAACTTATTTTTTGAAAATTCATTCGCTAATTGATTACATCTTTTTTCTTGCGCAGGTCGGTGTTTATGTTCAATACCAATTGCAGTCGGTCATAAGCTCTGCCGGGGAGGTGCAGTTTCATATAGCCTACTTGTACAGCCGCATTCGGTGTGATCTTTCGGCCCAAAGCACCAAACAATCTGTTTTGGTTGAAAACAGGTTCTCGCAAGTCTAAGAATATTTCGTCAAAGGCTATTAAGAACCATTTTTCAGTTAGCGGATAATTCACTTGCAATCGACCACGAACCCGTTGTCGGGTTATGGACTGTGCGGGAAGTTCTATGAATCTGTGTTCTATTCGATAGCGATTCTGTAAAGCGAACTTGCCTATTCGAGCACTATGTGTAAATTGTTCAAATACCCTGTTCTCCCAAGTATTTTCTTCTAAAGGTGTATCCTCAAACGTAGGATCACCGTTAAAATAGCCGTATCCCAAAGACACTTGTGCATCTGGCGCTACAGAATAGTTAAGCGCTGTAATGGCCCAGAATTGTTCTAAATTGGATGTAATTTCATATACATTATACTGCAATTCGGTGTGAATGCTCAGCGTATTACTAATGGTGTTCGTGCCAAAGTAAATATACCAAGCTCCCAAGGTGTTTTCACCGGTATCTTGGGCATTCGTTGTAATACACCCAAAAAAGGTCAAGATTCCTAGCAAGGAAAGCTTATAGCTTTTCATAGATTACTTCGAATCTGCTTCGATCTTAGTGCTATTGGAAGTACCATCTTCCATGGTTTCCATTCCTTCCCCTTTTAAATATTTGTCTAAAAATTCCTTAATTTTTCCGTAGGCCTCTATCTGATTCTCTTTTTTTACGAATCCATGACCTTCATCTTCAAAGAGTACGTATTCAACAGGCACTCCGTTTTTACGAACGCCCTCTACAATCTCATCGGACTCCACTTTCAGTACACGGGGATCTTGAGCCCCTTGAAGTACAATTAAGGGCTTGGTAACCTTTTCGGTATGGAACAATGGTGAGATGGCACGCAAACGAATAGAATCCTCGGTATTGGGATCCCCCATTTCGGTGTATAAGGCGTCCTTGAAAGATTCCCACCATGGCGGGATGCTCTTTAAGGTTCGTAACCAATTGGTCACTCCAAAAATATTCACACCTACTTTAAATTCTTCGGGTGCATAAGTAAGGGCGGCCATGGTCATATATCCTCCGTAAGATCCTCCTAAAATACCGATCTTTTCACCATCAATCACTTCTTGTTCGGCAAGCCAATCTTTACCGGCAATACAGTCCTTTAGGTCCTTATCGCCATGATTTTGGTCGTCCATCTTAAAAAATGTCTTTCCATAACCGCTACTTCCGCGGTTGTTCACAGCTAGAACAGCATATCCGTGATTTACCAAATATTGAATCGTAGAATTGAAGCCTTGACGTGATTGTCCTCCCGGTCCGCCGTGAACCCAGACCAATGCCGGGACCTTATTGTCCTTAGAGGCTTGCTTCGGCTCATAGTATATGGCCGGGATCTCAAGTCCGTCGAAAGATTTAAACCTTACCACTTTGGCAGCCACGAGGTCATCCGCATCAATTGCTTTGTTTAGCACATCTGTAAGCTGTACCACTTCCTTGGTCTCTACATTATAACTGTAAGTATTACTTGGTGTATGGGATCCTCCAACACTCAACAATGCCATGCGCTCATCTTTTGAGAAATCTACGCCGTAAATGTTCTGTCCGTCAAACCTGGGTAAAGTCATGCGGTCTCCTGTGGCAACTTCTACCACCTCCAATACAGTTTCTGCATCTTCATTAGTGAATAGTAATTGGTAGGTGCCATTTTCAGTAAAATAAAAGCTGGTAATATCCCAAGGCTTCTCCATAGCTTTCACTTTGGTACCTTCTTTAATATCGTATTTCATCAAATAACTGAATTCAGCGTCCTTATCGGTCGTGTAATAAAACGCTTTGCCGTCAGGAGAAAAATCCTGTGCAGCGTTCCCGCTAATCGTGTCATTGATCCTTGTCGTGGTATTGGTTTCAGTATTTAAAAGAAACAGATCCACATCATTGGTATTGACCGCTTTAGACAAGGCCATGTATTTTCCGTCATCGCTCATCCCGCCGTATTCCATACCATCTTCATTCTTATAAAGCAATTTCGATGTAAAAGTAGCGATGTCCATCTCATAATGATCCATATACCGTGGGTCACGTTCGTTGCTTCCGTAGAAAAAACGCTTTCCGTCCTTGGACCATCCTCTAAAGAGTGCACGCACATTTTCCGCAGGGGTAAGTCTGGTGATCTCTTCACCATCCTTCACATAAAGTTTATAGATCTCATCGCCATTGCCATCCATTCGGAATAAAATACGCTCGTCCTCCGGAAAATAGGAAATGCCAAAAACCGAAGCACTGTCCGATTTCGTGACCGGTATCCATTCGCCTCCCGTTGAAGGTACGGTGTACATATTATAAATCCCCGACCTATTACTGGTCATTAATACTTTTGACTTGTCGGGGGAATACCCGTTTGCAAAGGCGTTCTCATTGTCCATAAATTGCTCGATGGTATACTGTTCTACAGTTTCGGCAACTTCAGTTTCTTTTTTCTCTTTTTCCTTGCAGGCAAAGAAAAGTATCGAGAGCGTAGTTAAAATTAGAATTCTTTTCATGGGTTTTCGTGATTAGTTGGTTTTAAAGGTTTTTACCTCATCAAAAGGTGAGAGCGTAAGTTTTTCCATATTAGACCTATATTCGGGCCATTCGGTTACAAAAAAGGCATTGGTCACTTTCAAAGCGTCGTCCAATTGGTTCTCAGCATGCCGTAAAAGGGTTTTTTCGGTAGCTGTGAGACCATTAGGACGGCTACCGCTGTACCAGTTTGCTGTTCCTATTCGCTGCATGACGGTTACTTCAGGATTTCGGGTAATTCCTTGACGGTCGTCTTCTTTGCCTAGATATAAGGCGACGATCGAATCGATCCTCTTTACGATCACTTTGCTCGCTTTGATCTCTTCCTTATACCTTTCTTCATCCTCTTTTTTCAATTTTTTACTGAAATCCTCGGCGGTATTCTTACTTTCTACCAATTGTTTTACTGCGTCGGCCGCAGTTTGAGTAAGGGCTTCTAATTGTTTAGATGCTGCATAGCTTTCATCGATCGCTTTTTTTGGAATATTCAATCGTGGATCTGTAGCCACATTGATGGTCGTGGTAGTAGTCTTATCCATATAGTGTAATTCCACTTTATACGATCCCGGTTTTACCGAAGTACCCCCCGGTTCGTTCTTGCGTTCCCGTACATTTCTGGAAGGGCGATCGACTCCTGCCTCATCCATATACCACGTCCATTTATATAGTCCTGTGCTGTCCGGAACTTTGGTCTTTAACGTTCGAATAAGACGATTGCCATCATAGATCTTCATATAGAGTGAATCTTTAGAGGGTCCCTTTTCTTTTTCTTCGGAAGCACTTGTTTCTTCGGAAGCTTCCTTTGAATCGTCTGTAGTTGTTTCCTCTTTTTTGGCTTCCTCCTTCTTCTGAAAGTAATACGCGATCTGTGCTCCATAGGGTCTGTTCTCACCATTGTAAATAGCGTCGGCACCAAAACGGCTGCCTGTAGGTTGTTGGTAGGAAGCTTGATAGGCTGTGGGAGGATCGAATACCTTAATATCTGAAGACAGGATTGTTTTGTTCTTTGCAATTTCCCGTAGCGGACGAATATCATCCAGAACCCAAGCAGCCCGCCCAAACGTTCCTATTACGAGATCATGCTCCCGAGGATGGATCACCAAATCCTTTACCGAGACCGTTGGAAACCCATGCGTCCATTTCATCCAGCTGTTTCCGGCATCTATCGAAAGGTACAAGCCATCATCCGTTCCCAAGAACATCAAATTGCGTTCTACGGGATCTTCTACTATACTGAGAGTATAACTGGCAACATCGTTAGCATCTACAATGCGTTCCCAAGTCTTTCCGTAATCTTTGGTGCGATACGCATAGGGGGTGTAATTGAACCTTCGGTAATCGTTTGCGACTAGAAGTGCTTCTCCCTGCTTTTTATTGGAAGCTTTAATTTGGGTGATCCAACTGCCTTCAGGGAGACCTTTTATGTTCTTTGAAACATCTGTCCAGTTTTGGCCTCCGTTTTGGGTATAGTGTACCCGACCGTCATCGGTTCCTACCCAAAGCATATTCTGCTCTAGGGGAGAAGGTTCAATTACCAAAATAGTTGTATGATTTTCTGCTCCCGTTGCGTCCATGGTCAAGCCACCACTTTCGCTTTGTTTCTGCTTTTCCGGATCGTTGGTGGTAAGATCAGGAGATATGATCTCCCAAGTGAGCCCCTTGTCTGTACTCTTGTGCACAAACTGACTTCCGAAGTAAAGGGTATTATTATTAAACGGATCGATATTAATGGCAGCGTTCCAGTTAAAACGCAGTTCTACGTTCGGGTCGGGATGGGTGGGGCGTACGGTGTAATTGTTGCCGGTAAGGTAGTCATACCGACTTACAAAACCCTGCTGACTCATACTCCAGCCATAACGGCTGTCATCTACATCAGGAACCACATCGAAGCCATCCCCAAAGGAGATCTCTTGCCAATAGTCGTTGCGAATGCCTTGGTCCTTCCATACATAAGCAGGACCTCTCCAGCTTCCGTTGTCTTGCATTCCGCCGTATACATTGTAAGGAAATTCGTTATCTACATTGATATGATAAAATTGGGCGACAGGTAAATTTCCAACGAAGCGCCACGTTTTTCCGCCATCGTGTGTGATGTTCATTCCACCATCATTCCCGTCTATCATAAAACTTCCGTCGGTAGGATGAATCCACCATGCATGATGGTCTGGATGGACACCATTGTCTACACCGTAAGCCGGCATTAACTCTTCAAAATTCTTTCCGCCATCTTCAGAAACATTCACGTAGGTAAACACCGAATAGACCCGATTCTCGTTTTGTGGGTCGACATAAATTTCAGAATAATAAAAAGGACGATTTCCAATATCTTCTTTATCGTTTATCTTTTTCCAAGTAAATCCGCCGTCCTCACTTTTATATAAAGCGTTTTTCTTTGCTTCCACCAATGCGTAGACTATATTGGGTTTATTGCGTGCTATGGCAATACCAATACGTCCCAAGTCGCCCTTTGGAAGCCCGTCCGCATCGGTACGCTCCTCCCAAGTCTCGCCGCCATCGTGTGTAATAAAGATACCGGACCCTTCGCCTCCCGAGGTAAAGAACCACGGATCCCGTTTGTGTTCCCATAACGCAACGATCAATTTGTTGGGGTTGGTGGGATCCATGACCATATCTGCCACCCCCGTTTTATTATTTGCAAAAAGTATCTTATTCCATGTCTTTCCGCCATCGGTAGTTTTAAATACACCGCGTTCAGGATGTTCACCCCATGGAGATCCAATCGCGCCTACGTATACTGTATTTGGATTGTTAGGATCAATAATTACCCGATGGATGTGCCGAGTCTTTTCCAAACCCATCGATTTCCAGGTCTTGCCACCGTCCAATGATTTGAAAATTCCATAGCCGCCGTTCAAGCTGTTACGCGGATTTCCTTCACCGGTTCCTACCCAGATCACAGAAGGATTGGATTGTTGGATAGCGACGGCACCAATAGAACCCGTGATCTGATCATCGAAAATAGGGGACCACTTGATACCGCCACTGGTGGATTTCCACAAGCCACCCGATGCTGTCCCAACATACATGATATCCGGATTATTCGTGACCACATCAATCGCTGTTACACGACCTGACATACCGCCCGGACCGATATTCCTGGGTTTCATGTCTTTTAAAATATCCATGGACAATTCTTGGGCAGTAAGGGTTGCCGTAATGAACAATAGGGCAAGAAGGAAGAGTTTTTTCATTGTTTCTTGATTGATAGAATTTTGAATTGTTTTTGAACTTATAAAGTTACTAAAATGTTCCAAGCCGCCAAGTCTTAAATAGCTGTTAATCCCTTTTTCATCCTCTTAAATTATAGTAAATTTAGAAGATGAAAAAGAAATTGGCACGCTCCGGCTTTCTATTCACGAAACACACTCCTCAAGAGCAGTCATTGTTTGATCGCCTCTTCGAGATATTTCAAGAACTTATCACACATACCTCGGGCGACTTTGATGAAGCGATCGATTGGCTTCGCCAATTGGATGAAGAATACAAGCTTACAACGGCTGAGTATTCGATCGATGATTTTATTGAGGATCTGAAGAAACGCGGATACATTCGAGAAGAATTTCGGCCCGATGGCAGCGGAGAAGGAGGGGGAAAAGGAAAGAATACCATGACAGAAAAGTTGGAACGTTCATTGCGAAAAAGAGCGTTGGAACAGATCTTCGGAAAGTTGAAGCGCAGCGGTTCCGGAAATCACAAGACTCGATTTACAGGACGCGGCGATGAACAAGCAGGAGAATACAGGGACTATCAATTTGGCGACCGATTAGAACAGATCTCAATGACCGAAAGTTTAAAGAATGCTCAAATAAATCACGGCTTGGGAACATTCAATCTGGAAGAACGAGACCTTATAGTGGAGGAAACAACCTATAAGGCACAAATGAGCACAGTCTTGATGATCGATATTAGTCATAGTATGATTTTATATGGTGAGGATCGTATAACTCCGGCTAAAAAAGTAGCCATGGCCCTGTCTGAGTTGATTACCTCCCGATATCCGAAGGACACTTTGGATATACTGGTTTTTGGAAATGACGCTTGGCCTATAAAGATCAAAGATCTACCTTATTTAAATGTAGGTCCGTACCATACAAATACTGTAGCAGGGCTACAGCTCGCCATGGACATGTTGCGAAGAAAGCGCAACACGAATAAGCAGATTTTTATGATCACAGATGGTAAGCCCAGTTGCCTGCAACTTCCCGATGGGCAGTATTACAAAAACAGCAATGGGTTAGACCCCTATATTGTGAATAAATGTTATGCCATGGCAGCACAAGCGCGAAAGCTGCACATTCCAATCACAACCTTCATGATCGCCAATGACCCGTATCTGCAACAGTTCGTGGATGAATTTACACTCGCAAATAAAGGAAAAGCATTTTATACCGGACTACAGGGCCTAGGAGAAATGATCTTTACCGATTACGAAACAAATCGAAAAAAAAGAATTAGATAGCGGAAAATGATGAAATTAGAAAATATTAGAACCTTCGGAGAATTAAAAAAAGCGGGATACACACATCGTTTAATTAAAGATGAATTACGACAAAACCTTCTTCAGAAATTAATGAAGAAAGAAACCACATTCCACGGAATCCATGGTTATGAATACAGCGTGATACCTGAATTGGAACGTGCTATCTTGTCCAAACACAACATCAATTTGTTAGGCTTACGCGGACAAGCAAAAACACGCTTGGCTCGTCAAATGGTCCAACTTTTGGACGAATACATTCCTGTTGTAGAAGGTAGTGAGATCAACGACGATCCGTTTGCACCTATTTCCAGATATGCTAAGGAATTGCTGCAAGAGAAAGGTGACAATACACCTATCTCATGGTTGCATCGTGACGATCGTTTTGCCGAAAAACTTGCAACGCCGGATGTTACTGTGGCCGATCTAATAGGAGATGTCGATCCAATAAAGGCTGCAAATTTAAAACTTACATATGCCGATGACCGTGTGATTCACTTTGGAATGATCCCCAGAGCGAACCGTTGTATTTATGTTATCAATGAACTACCCGATCTGCAAGCGCGCATTCAGGTGTCATTATTCAATATTTTACAGGAAGGGGATGTCCAGATTCGTGGATTCAAGCTGCGCTTGCCTCTGGATATACAGTTTGTGTTTACTGCCAATCCTGAAGATTATACCAATAGAGGTAGCATCGTAACACCCCTGAAGGATCGGATAGGCTCTCAGATATTAACACACTATCCCGAAGATATTCATATTGCACGCACGATCACGCAACAAGAAACCTCCGGAGCTGCCGGAGAAAAACAGCATATCTACGTACCCGAACTTGCCAAAGATATTCTAGAACAAATAAGTTTTGAAGCTCGTGAAAGTGAATTTGTAGATGCAAAAAGTGGCGTGAGCGCACGCTTGAGTATTACTGCTTTCGAAAATTTATTGAGTACTGCAGAACGAAGGGCACTACAAAGCGGAGCTACCAATACCACCGTTCGACTGAGTGATTTTATGGGTATCATTCCTGCGATCACAGGGAAAGTGGAATTGGTGTATGAAGGTGAACAGGAAGGAGCTTCTCACGTGGCGCGGCAGCTTATATCAAATGCTATTCGAAGTCAGTTCTTAGAATATTTTCCCAAAATTGAAAAACTTCAAAAGGAAGGTGATCCGGATCCTTATAGTGCAACCGTTGCGTGGTTCTTTGAAGAGAGCGGTTTCGAGTTACTTGATTCTCTTTCAAATGAAGCCTACAGAGCTCAATTAGATCGTATTGCTCCATTGGAAGATTTGTTAGCTACGTACGCGCCGGATATTCCTAATGAGGACAAGCCTTTTTTTAAAGAATTTATTCTGTGGGGATTGGTCGAATTCAAGAAGTTGAGCAAGTACAATCTTAGTGACGGCGTTCGCTTTAAAGATCTCTACGGAAGCTATATCAGCGGGTTATAAAAGCTCGTTCAAAGCCTGAACCAAAAGGACTAATCCGCTTATAACCATGATAGTGATGACCCACTTTCTAAAAGCAAGTTTACTCATGCGCTTAAGGAGAATCTTTCCGAAGAGATTACCTAAAGTTGCTCCAAGTCCAAGGGCAATGCCATAGATCCAAAGTTCTTTGGAGAGTAAACCGAAGTAGGTATAGCTGCCTATTTGAGCCAGCCCCAAGAAAAAAGCCTGAGCCGCCTTGGTGCCTACGAGTTCCTCTTTTTCGATTCCCGCGTTGAGTAGAAACGGATTTAAGATAGGGCCCATCCCGCCGGTAAAAGTTCCTATAATAGAGATGAAGAAACCCAATGGAATGAAATACCAGTGCCGTACAGGGAAGGAACGTTCTTTTTTTCCGAAGCGATATTGGAAAAAGGTACTCATCAGAAAAAGTCCCACTACAATCTGTATCCAAACAATATTTGCTTCTGTGAATAGCCAGGCCGCAAGGATGGCACCTGCCATGGCTGCAGGAACATAATACCAGAAGACACTCCATACAATGTGTTTCCAAAAAATGATGATCCGCGACGGGCGGCTTATCATAGTACCCAAATTTAGTACCGGCGCTGTTTGAGAGGTTCCAATAAGAAAGTTCAGGATTGGAATTTGCATCAATGCACCACCGCCTCCACTAACAGTTGAGAGCGTAAATGCGGCAGCCCCCAATATAAAAAGTACTGCAAGCAACCAAAATTGTATATCTGCGAAAAACTCAGCCATAAAAAAACTGCCGTAAAACGGCAGTCTTAAAATACATTATTTTAAAGAATTATTGTTTTGGAATGACCAGTTCTTGTCCTGGATGGATCATGTCAGGATTCTTTAACTGATCCCGATTCGCTTCAAAGATAGCGTTGTACTTCATAGGATCCCCGTAGTAATGCTTAGATATTTTGCTAAGGGATTCGCCACTCTTAACAGTATGACGTGCATACACTGTTGTATCTGCCACCTTGATATCGGCCATGATGTCATTTGGATTCTCACCGCCCACACGTTTTATCTCATCCCACAGACGGTCTTTGTCATATTGCGTATTTGCCACCCCGCGTACTTCCAAGGTATTTCCTTTCACTTGAACATCTCCGTTTTGGATCTTTAATTTTTCACCCAGATCGAGTACGCTTTGATACTTTGCTTTAACCATGTTTTCCTTTTTTTAAGTTGATTTTTTAAAGATACAAATTTCGAAAATGAAAATTTTTAACTTTAGGTTATTTTTAACCGTCTAATTGGCTGTTTTCGTTGCGATAAGCGGTTTGGCGTTTAAGGAAGATTTAACATATAATTAATTCGGCTTTAATACAATATTCACAATACTAGAGGTACATTTGACTCAAACAAAAAATCAACGTTATGAAATTTAAATCAATGTTATTGTCCTTAGCAGTTGTAGGAATGCTTTTTGCATCTTGTGATGACTCTAAGAAAAAAGAGGCTGAAGCGAAGGCTGAGGCTGAAAAAATGGAAATGGAAGCTAAAATGGCTGCCGAAAAAGCTGAAGAAGAAGCTAAAATGGCGAAAATGGAAATGGAGAAGAACTCTATTGCCGGTATCGCTATGGGGAACGAAAATTTCTCTACGCTCGTTACAGCTTTAAAAACTGCCGAACTAGCTCAAACCTTTATGGAAGAAGGTGAGTATACAGTATTTGCTCCTACCAACGATGCTTTTGCGAAAGTACCACAGGCTACTTTGGATAATTTGATGAAGCCGGAGAATAAAGAACAGCTTCAAAATTTATTGAAATATCACGTAGTCTCGGGAGAATGGAAAGCCGATGCGGTTGTAAAAGCCATTCAAGAAAATAACAACAAATACAATGTAACTACGTTGCAGGGAGAAAACCTTGTATTGTCACTTAGTGGTGATAAGGTAATGGTTAAAGATGCAAAAGGTGGAACAGCGACTGTTGTTATGGCAGATGTGGACGCTTCAAACGGTGTGATCCATGCGATCGACAAGGTAGTAATGCCTAAGAACTAAACTGATATTCTAAACAGCAAATGAAAAGGACCTCGATATCGGGGTCTTTTTTTATACCCTATCTAGGTATATTGATAACTAACTTAAGTGTGAAATTGACTTTTTAAAGATATAAGCAATTACCGCATCTTGTGACATTGCCACAGAACCTCCAAACTGAATTTCACTATACGCTATTGATGTGTTCTGCAACTGCAACCGCCATCCATAAAACTATGACTGTCCTCATGCCAAGGGAAAGCTTGATTGTATTTGTTCTGCTCCCAGTAGAAAGGTTTACGCTCTTGAGGCCGATTGCCAATTTCGTTCATGGTATCGGCATCGTACAATCGCCCATTAGACATCACCATCTCAATGGTACGCGTATTCTCGATTGCCTCCAAAGGGTTTTCGCTAAGAACGATCAAATCTGCCAGTTTACCAGTTTCTAGCGAACCGATATCCTTTCCGGCACCAATGTATTGTGCTGCGTTGATCGTGGCGGTTTTTAAGGCTTCCATGTTGGTCATCCCTCCCGCTTTTAGCATCCAGGTCTCCCAGTGTGCGCCAAGTCCTTGTAGTTGGCCGTGTGCACCCATATTCACCTTGACTCCCACATCGCTCAAATCCTTGGCCGTTTCAGATACTAGGATATGACCCCACTGGTATTCTTCATCAGGTACCATGGTGCGATGTCTGGCCCTACTGTCGATCACGCTTCTGGGAGTATACCTTAGAAGTTTTTCATTTTCCCATACGTTATCACGTTGATAATAATAGAATTCTCCGTTTAATCCTCCATAGTTTACAATCAGAGTAGGCGTGTAGCCGGTGCCGCTTTTTCCCCATATTTCCAAGACATCTTTATAAACAGGTGCTACTGGAATGTTGTGCTCAACACCGGTATGTCCGTCGATCACCATGGTAATATTGTGGTAAAAGGTAGAACCACCCTCGGGGACGACGTTGATCTGCATTTCACGCGCGGCTTGCAAAACTTGCTGTCGTTGTTCACGTCGTGGCTGATTGTAGCTTTTCACACTTTTTGCACCAAAGGCTTTTGTACGTCGAATGCTGCTACGTGCATCATCTAAACTGTTGATAAGCGCTTTGAAATCACCATCGGCTCCGTACAGTATGAATCCTGTGGAGTAGAGGCGTGGTCCAACTAAAAGGCCTGCTTTCTGTAATTCTGAAAGTGAGAAAACGGTTTCCGTATTTGCTGAAGGATCGTGAGCGGTAGTGACGCCAAAGGCCAAATTAGCCATGAACTGCCAATTCTGCTGTGTGGTCAACCCATCTCGAAATGCGCCAATATGAGCATGTGCATCCACAAGTCCCGGCATGATCGTTTTCCCCTTGGCGGGATAGATCTTCGCGTCCGAAGGTATCGATATTTTAGACGAAGGACCTACGGCTTCAATAACAGCACCGTTTACCACAAGGGTGCCCTCTTCATAAACAGTATCACCATCCATAGTAATAATACGGGCATTTGTAAACGCAATTCTTCCGTTCGGCTTGTCCACGGAAGCGGTTAGACCAATCGGGATTCCTTCATTCTCAAGTTCGGGAACCGTGTCCGGTGAACCCGGAAGAAAGGTGAAGCGGTTCTTTAGTTCGTTGCTGTAATAGCGATCTCCTAAGGTCCACATCACTCTGTTGCTGTCCGGAGACCAATGAATGCTTATCCCGGCATCTTCGGCGATCAGCGAGACAGGAACATAATTAGATTTATTGTCGAGATCGATGGATTGACCGTTCATTACCAAAGGGGCTACAAATACTTTGTGAAGATTGGTAAAAGCGATCCATTTGTTATCGGGGCTGGGGATCAATCTGTTTGCATACTTGGAAGAGACATGGACTTGTTTGTCATTTCCCTTCAAAGTAACGCTTATCAATTTTTTTTCCAAATCGCCGAAATACGTACCGCCTAGTTGTAGGAAAATACGTTTTCCGTCGCTAGAGAACAGCGGATATTCACCTTCTTCGGTTACTTTCATAACATTGCTTCCGTTTGGCTGCATGGTATAGATTCCGGTGTTTTTGGCAAATGAATTACCCTGATCGATATTTCCCTTTTCTTTTCTGAAAACCAGCAGGCTGCCATCGGGGGAAAATGAAGGAGTACGGTAGATACCTTTTTCTGAAGTTAATTTTACTGGAGTTCCTCCAGACGCGGGAATTTTAAAAATGGCACCTTTCTCAAGATCGTTCCAAGTAACGAAAACAATATCGTTTCCATTCGGGGAGAATACAGGTTCGAACTCAAAATCGGTGCCGGTTGTAAGTCTTGTTGGTGTTCCGTTGGGTAGTTCTTTTTTCCAAAGGAATCCCAGCGCCTGAAAGATAAGCATTTTTCCGTTAGGGGAGGTCACGGCCTGTCGAATCATTTTAGGGGTAAAGGTGTCGGTTTCAACAGGGGTTGTAAAATGTACTGTTTCGGCAAGATCAATGGTTACATCTACTTGAAACGGAATGTTGGTTACTGAAAGCGACTCGATGTCGATTTTATGAATCTTTCCACCACTCCAAAATACGATCTCGGTATTGTTGGGCATCCAGCTAAAATTCGGATATACCCCGAAGATAGCCCAAGCTTCCTGTTGGTCTTTGTTTAATTGATCGAAAACAGGCCATTCTTCACCTGTATTCAGATCGTGGATGTAGAGTACACTTTTGGTACGGACACGTTTTACGAATGCTAATTTGGTACCATCAGGGGAAACAGCAGGACGTGCAGCTCCGCCCGGACCGCCGGTGATGGTGGTTGTTTCTCCGGTCGCAAATTCGTACCTTTTAATAACATAGATCTGCTTGTTGGGGTCCTTATTATATTGAAAAAAACCGCCCGGATACATGTCCTCACTGTAATATAGGTACTTTCCATCAGATGAAACGATGGGTTCGTTCACATCCTGCTGATCGTTCTTTCGTTTGGTAAGCTGAAGTCCGCTTCCGCCCGTAATATGGTATTGCCATAGTTCGCCGGCACCCAGACTGCGCCCCGAAGTAAAATGTTTTCGGGCTACTAAAAAACGGCCATCCGGCATCCAGACAGCGTTGTTAAGTAACCTAAAATCTTCTTTAGTAACTTGTTTGACATTACTGCCATCTGCATCCATGATCCAAATATTGTCACCACCACCTGCGTCACTTGTAAAGGATATTTTTGTGCCGTCCGGACTAAATCTCGGTTGGATCTCGAAAGGAATCCCGGTACGAATTGGCTTTGCTTTTCCTCCCGTTACAGGTAAGGTGTATATGTCTCCCAAAAGATCGAAAACAATCGTTTGACCGTTTGGACTTACATCCAAGTTCATCCAGGTACCTTCGGTAGTGGTAAAATTGTGTGGTTTATACTTGAAATCTTTCCAGGGTGCCGCTACATTCCAAGAGGTGCTCTCTTCCTTTTTATCCTTTTTCCTTTGCGCTGAAAGATTGAATGTTAGGGTCAAGGTTATCAATAGGAGTACAAATCGCATAATCAATTGTTTAAAGAATGCTAAAGATACAATTTATGAATAAAGTGAGCGGGTGGTCTTGTATAAGAAATACAAAATCTTCTCTGGAAGATAGTTCTCAACAAGATGCAGGAACAGCGATCGCTAGCGGTGTATCACACATGGTAGCGTGTATACTTGTAACACTGTCTTGATATTCTCCATCTATTTGAAAAGGGACCGGTTCCTTGCATTGTATGCGCGCTTCGGTAGTAGAAAAATATTCTGCAAATTCGGCAGGAAGTTCTACTTCATCACGAAGTGTCTTTAGAATCTCGATAACATCGAGGCTTTTAAAAATAACCACTTCAAACTTACCATCGTTCACCTTTCCTTCGGGATTGATAGTGGCACCAGTCCCAAATTTTTGTGCATTTGCGATAGCCAATAAGATCCCTTTCTTCTGAAAGCGATCCCCGTTCAGCGTTATCTCAAAATCAAAGGGATAATCGCAAGTAAACAAGGTAGGAATGGACTGTAAAAAATATCCTAATGCACCGCGAATATTGGAAGCTTCGTAATTTTTTATAAGTTCTGCATTGATGCCCAGATCGGAAATATGCAGGCAATATTGGTCATTGATACGTATGCGATCCAATTGAGCGATGGAATCTCCAAGCGCCACAGCAATCTGTGCATCCAAGTTTTTGGGGATCTTTAGGTTATTGGCTAAGCCATTAGCAGAACCTCCCCGCAGGATACCTAGCGGAATGGGTTGATCGGTGAGGGCTTCGGCAGCAAGTTTTATGGTACCGTCACCTCCGAGTACAATAATTCGCTCCATGTGGTTTTCGGAAAGTAATTGCTTCAGTTTGGTTAGATCATTCTCTCCCGAGGTAACAAAGGATTGCACTTGTAATTTCCGAAGCCTCGCTTCTTCTTGTAAAGAGCGCACAATGCCGTCTTTATCAATAGCTCCCGAAATGGGATTTATAATTAGTAAAATATTTGAATCTGCCTGCATTCAGAGGTATTTATGATTAAAATTAGTTAATTTGTGATACACCTGACGTTAGGAAAATCTTAATTTGTGAAAGTAGATCTAAAGTTATATCGGGGTTATGTAAATGAAGCAGAATTGGTAGTTTACGGCCATGTTTTCAAATCTTGGGCGCCGGACAAGTATCGTATTGACCGCCGCGGACTTAAACACGCCTACTCCATTTTACACATGTTCCTTATTTCTCCAATGAGCAATGCAAAAATCACTTTGGAATTCAACGATATTTCTGTGACTACAAAGACTTTGAGTGATGGGTATTTTCGATTTACCATACCCTACAATAAACCTTTGGAGAGTGGATGGCACAGTTATACTGTGAGTTGCGACACGGGTCGCTTTGGAGTGGTAGAAAAAGGAGAGCTCTTAAAACCCTTTAAGAGCCAGTTTGGGATCATATCAGACATTGACGACACGTTTCTAATTTCTCACAGCCATAATATCTTTAAGAAACTATATGTGCTTCTTTCCAAGAATATCAACAAGCGTAAGATCTTTGAAGATGTGGTTCAACATTATCAAGCATTAAGCAGGTCCGGTCAAGAGAACGACCGTGCCTTCAATTCTTTTTTTTATGTGAGTAGCAGTGAATGGAACCTCTACGCTTTTATCGATGAGTTTGCAAGGATACACAAACTCCCCAAAGCCGTGGTCAAATTGAAAAAGATAAAATCCGGTATCACCGATTTTCTTTTTACGGGAGGAGGGTCGCACGACCATAAATTTGAAAAGATCAAGGATATCATCAGTTTTTATCCGGCGCTTACGTATGTACTATTGGGGGATGATTCGCAAAGGGATCCTTTTTTATATGAACGGATCTGTAAAATTTTTCCGAAGAACATAAAGGTCATCTATATACGGCAAACAAGAAAGAAACAAAAGGAGAAAGTGGTTAAGGCGTTAGCCAATATCGAGCAATTGGGGGTCATTACATACTATTACAAGCACAGCCATGATGCTATTGCGCACTCAAAAGAGATAGGGATCATCTAATCACTGTCTTGATTTTATACCTTCCAAACACAATCGTACGATCTCTTTAATCCTCTTTGCCCGGGTTTCGGGTCGCTTCGCCTGAAAGAGCCAACTTAAATAACTTTTACGATATCCGGGGGCAAACTGATTAAAATTGTCTAAAGCCATGGGAGATGTATCAAAAGCCTTCTGAAGCTCCGGTGGAATCACACCATTTTCCACGTCGTCCATGGCACTCCACGTACCGGATTCTTTGGCCTGCCGTATCGTTTTCCAGCCACTTTCATGTATAAGATCGGCTGCTTCTAGTTCTTCAATATATGATTTGTTGAGAGCACTCCAATAACTTTTAGGATTGCGAGGACAGAAATATTGTTGCCGTTTTCCGTTGCCTAAGCTTTGCACGGTACTATCAATCCAACCATAGCATAACGCAACCCGTACGGCCTCTTCCCACCGCATGGTGGGCACGTTTAATTCTAATTTGTAAAATATGAGCAAGACCCCTTGAGGGTGCGTGTGATGGTTCGCATCCAACCATTCACGCCATTCGATATCTCTAGGAAAATACAGCTCCGGCCTTTCTTGCATTATTCCAATTTTTCGGAGTTTACGTAAAAGTCCCTTTTAATCTCCATGGATTGTATGGTTTCTGAAAATGTTCTCGATTTCCATTCTGAGGTAGGAAAGATCCATTCTTCCTTTCCATTGATCACAGCAATCACCGGCATATCGAACCCTTTTATTACGTCTTCATACCGAAAGGATAGGCGATTGCCTTCTATTTTATATTCTACTAACGGAATCATAGTAGTGCGCAAATATTGCCCCCAGAACTCGGTGAGGTCAATGCCCGCAGCCTTACTTATATATTTCTCAACCATGGCACTGCTAACAGTTTGGTGATAAAAATCTTTGTTCAGACCCACTAGAATAGACCGCCACTTTTGGTCATCCTCCAGCAGTTGCCTAAGGGTATGTAAGATGTTGGCACCCTTGTAATACATATCGCTGCTCCCTTCATGGCTCACGTGGTAGGTGCCTATAATAGGTCGGTCGTTTTGTATCATCCGACGTGTCCCGATCACATAATCGGCAGCGGCCTCCTTTCCGAAGTGATAATCCAGATACAAGTTTTCGGAATAGGCTGTAAAACCTTCATGCAACCACATATCGGCCACGTCTTGGTTGGTAATATTATTTGCAAACCATTCATGACCGGCTTCGTGAATAATTATAAAATCGAACTTTAAACCCCATCCGGTCCCTGAAAGATCGTTCCCAAGATAGCCGTTTCCGTAATTATTTCCGTAGGTCACACTGCTTTGATGCTCCATGCCGAGATAAGGCACCTCGACAAGCTTAAAACTATCCTCGTAGAACGGGTAAGGACCAAACCAATGTTCAAAAGCCTCCATCATTCCGGCTGTTTGTTGGAATTGTTTCTTGGCTTTCGCCTCGTTGTCTCGCAACACCCAATAATCCATATCAAGATCACCTTTCAAGCCTTTATAGGTCTCACCAAAATGCACATAGTCTCCAATGTTGATGTTTACACCATAATTATTTATGGGATTGCTTACATTCCAATGCCAAGTTGTGCCGTTGGTGCTTTCGTTTGTACCCACTAACCGACCATTTCCTACAGCCACTAAGTCTTTTGGCACCGTGATGCTCAATTGAACACCCCTGTCCGGCTCATCATAAGGATGATCCTTATTAGGCCACCAGACACTGGCTCCAATACCCTGATTGGCATTCGCAACGAAAGGTTTTCCGTTCGCATCTTTTTGCCAGGTAAACCCGCCGTCCCAAGGAGGGCGTCTGGCTACTCGCGGTGCCCCGGAAAAATGGATCGTGAGCTGTTCTTCACCATCTTTAGATTGTTCTTTAGGAAATTGGATATAATGGGCACTTCCTTCCGAAGTGAATGTAAGTAACTTTTTATCGTGAATCACAGAATCTATCTTCATAGGTGCCTGCAGGTCGATCTGCATGACACTTTCAGGTTGCAATACACGATACGTAATGGTATTACTGCCTTGAATGCTTCTCGAGTCGGGATCAACAGATACCATAAGTTTGTAATGCTTCAAATCCCACCAAGCACGCTCGGGAGTGATACTGCCACGAAGCGAATCCTGCCGATCGAAGGTTTGAGCAATACTACTTACGATATTGAAAATAAGGAGGCCAAGTATAAGAATTGTTTGTTTCATGGGATTATCTGAAAATTGAATATGGAAAAACCACGACACTCTCATGACCGTTGACACCTATCGAAGCAACACCAAAAAAGAAGTTGTCGATAACAATACCATCAAGGGTAAACTCAGTTACATCGCCAACATATCTGCTGTGATCCCAAGTTGGCGAAGTAGTATCTCGCCAATAGATCTTATAACCCGTTGCACCATCAACTTTGTCCCATCTTAATTTCGCAGAAGGTTCTACAATTCCGCCTATTGCGACATTTTCGGGGGCAGGGGGTGCCCAAGCGAGGCTTGCCATGGTGATGGCATTGACAGCCGTCAATTTTTTGGCATAGTCGAAGTTGACGAATTTTAGTTTGTCTCCGTACTCTATCCCATTCTCTGTGCGGAGATCCTGATGCTGCTGGGTGTAATTCTCGTGCGCCTCCATAATTCTAACTCCGGCCCACCCTAGATCGTTAAAAGGGCGATGATGTCCCCCACGGCCAAAACGGTCCAAGCGATAGATTAGCATTGGGTTCATTTCGGGCATGTAGGTTTGGGTGGTCTTGTGAACATAGCGGGCCAGCTGTCTCGATATTCCATCTACTTCACCGCCGTAAAAACGACGTGCATTACGTTGGCGTTCTGTTTCGGTAGGAGGGACCGGCTCACTGAAGATCCTGAAATCCACATTACTAATAACACCGTCCACACCTTGTATGTTCCCGATCATGTCGTTGTTAAGAACACCTATGATTTCCCAACCTTGAGCCTTGGCATATTCGGCAAATCCCTTTCCGCCAAAAAGCCCTTGTTCTTCGCCACTTAATCCAAGATAGACAATACTACTTTCAAATTTGTACTTGGACAGTACTCTCGCTGCTTCAATGGTGCCGGCCATCCCGCTGGCATTGTCGTTGGCGCCTGGAGCATCTTTTGTATAATCACTACCATCGCTGTTTCGGGAATCGATATCACCACTCATGATGATGAATCTATTGGGATATTTAGTTCCTTTTTGCACTGCGACTACATTTACGATCCACGTATCTTTTGGGATGCGGTCATTGCCATCAGCTTTAACAAAATCCTTCTGTGTGAAGACATCTAAGCAATTATCACAATCAAAGGAAACTTTTTCGAACTCAGATTTTATCCATCTCCTCGCAGCACCAATGCCACGCGTATCACTTACCGTATCACTAAAAGTATTCCGGGTGCCAAATCCGGCGAGTTTTGTAATATCCGCTTCTATTCTTTCCGCAGAAACTGCATTGATGATTTCATAGATACGCGCATCGGTTTGTGCAAAAATTGAAACACTAAAGAGTAGAATAAGGGGTAAGAATTGATTTTTCATTTTCTGAATTTTTATTAAAAATACTAAAAGTTCTTAAGCTTTCTTATTGTACAAAAGTAACTTTCGAGATCAAACCATTTGCAACCTCATAGATTGCTACGGCTTGTATGGTACCATCATTAGCGGTTACTTTTTCTTGATCGATTACCTTGTTTCCGATCACGATTCTGTTTAGTATCTTACAATGTAAATTGGGTGTAGCTGCAAAAAAGCTGGCGTACGAATTATGCATGCCTTTTTTTCCTTCTGAAAATAGAACGGCGGGAAAATTGTAAAGTTCGACATCATCAGTATACGTATCCATAAATGCACCGATATCTCGATTATTGTACGCATCTAATTGTTCCTGTACAATAGGCACCGGATTTCCCTCAAACCCAATATCATCTATAAATGTCATGCTTTTAATCTTTCCATCGTTCACTTCATATATGGTAACCTGTTTGTATTTTTTCCCTGAAATATCAACCAGTTCCTCGTCAATTACGGTATTGCCCAAGCTAATTCTTTTTATTACCGAAACTGAAGCCTCAGGCGTCCTGTCGAAGAATGTAGCATATTCGCTGCGTAGGTTGTTTTTTCCTGTATAGAGCACCTTGTTCGGAAAGCGTCGAACAATCACATCTTCAGAAAATGTGTTCACGAATCCTTCCAGATCCCTTTTGTTAAAGGGTTCAATGTGACTTTGAACGACTGCGGCAGGAGTGATTGCCGAAGGTTCGGCGACTACGGCCAACTTTGTTCCGTCGGGGCTTATGGCCATACGCGTGATGTTTTTGATAGAAAAGGCAGAAAGATCACCCACTCGCTGCCAATCGTTATCGGAAAATGTATCGTATACGAAAAGACCTGTACCACTGCCGAGAAGCATACGGCTGGAGTCCAACCAAGTATAATCCTGAATGCCAATAGGCAACTCTGTTATAAAAAAACTTTCTTTGGTATCCATATCCAGAAGGTAGATGTCGTGATTTCCTTCATCATTGACCGCTGTATAACTGAGTGAATTTACTCCGGGAACTTTATGGATAGACCTTCCAGAATTTTGTAACAGGGTGTCGATCGTTTTCTTTTGAAGGTCAATAAGCACTAGGTCCAACCGATCCTCACTTAGTACAGAGGCTAGAAGTTCCCGTTCATCAAAAGCAGCAAAATACGCAACTTGTAGCCCTTGGAACATTTCTGTGGGGGTCGCCTTTCCTGTACTACCTTCATAACGATACAAACGCTGTAAACCATTCGTGTCCAAGCGAACCGCGGCTATAGCTCTCGTGTTTGGAATGTTTTGCGGCGAATATTCACCCCCCAGAGTAGGAGTGTTTAGCCATTCTTTTTTGGCGGAATCAAGATGATAAAGCGCAATATCTGTCTGACCCTTGTTATTGCCGGCAAAAAGGAGTTGTGTATCATTTAAGAAATACGGCTGACTATCATAGCCGGGATCCTGTGAGATATTCGTAATAGTTTCAATCTTCCAAGAAGATTGGGTATTCGGAAGTTCCATTAGAAAAATATCAGTATTCGTTTGACCCACCACCTGGATGCTATTTACTATGGCGATACCAAAAATGAAAAGTAATCTCATGTTGCATAATTTTCGATCTACAAGATAACAAAGTTTAGGCCAAATACAGGAATCAAAAAACCGCTTCATTTGAAGCGGTCTTTTTCAACTAACTAACCAATTTTCAATTTATGAAAAAATTGAAATCTTAGAACGGATATTTATTCTCCGCCGTAACTTTTTCAGCAATCATTTTGCGTAATGCTACTATATTAGGCATGTTTTGGTATTTCGTAAATCGCTTAAGACCCATGAGAAGCATCCGTTGTTCGTCTCCTTCAGCAAAGGAAATGATCGCTTCTTTCGCCTTGGTATCAATGATGTCAACGGCATGGTACAAATAAAGTTGTGCCATGGCGATCTGTTCTTTATAGGCATCTTGTCCAAAACGTTTTGCATTTTTCTCAGCGCGTAAAATTGCGCTTTCAGCCATATAGATCTCAATGAGGATATCTGCTGCTGCCAATAACATTTGCTGGTGTTCTTCCAATTCAGGGCCGTATTTTTGGACGGCGCTTCCAGCCACCATAAGAAACACTTTCTTTAGCTTGGCGATCATGGCTTTTTCTTCAGAAAGCAATTCGGAGTAATCGGGTGTTTCAAAAGATGGAATGCCCATAAGTTCTTTTCCCACTTCGGTAGCAGGACCCAGCAGGTCCACATGGCCTTTCATTGCTTTTTTAACGAGCATTCCCACGGCCAGCATTCTGTTTATCTCGTTGGTTCCTTCATAGATCCTTGCGATTCGTGCGTCACGCCAGGCAGCTTCCATAGGGGTATCGGCACTAAAGCCCATACCTCCAAAGATCTGAATACCTTCATCGGCACAATTTTGAATGTCTTCAGAAACAGCAACTTTCAGAATAGAACATTCAATGGCATACTCTTCCACACCCTTCAATTCTGCTTCTTGGTGTGTGTTTCCTTCGGCTTGTCGGATGGCGATCCGGTCTTCAATATCCTTTCCGGCACGATACGTGGCACTTTCACTTACAAACATATTGGTGGCCATTTCTGCGATCTTCAATTTAATCGCGCCAAATTTCGCAATGGGTGTATTGAATTGAACCCGTTCGTTTGCATATTTTACAGCTTCGGTAATTACGCGTCGTTGTGCGTCCAGACTTGCGGCTGCCAATTTGATTCTTCCGACGTTCAATGCATTCATAGCGATCTTAAATCCGTTCCCTCTTTCAGAAAGCATATTTTCCACAGGCACCTTTGTCTCATTAAAGAACACCTGACGGGTGGAAGATGAGTGTATTCCTAATTTCTTTTCCTCTTCACCCATAGAAATACCATTGCCGGAATCATTCTCCACAATAAAACCGGTGATGTTCTTATCGTCTTCAATGCGAGCGAAGACAATGAACAGGTCACAGAAACCCGCATTAGAGATCCACATTTTCTGACCGCTGATCTTGTAGTGAGAGCCGTCTTCAGACAAGACAGCTTTTGTTTTACCGCTATTGGCATCACTTCCTGCGCCCGGTTCGGTCAGGCAATAGGCGCCAAACCACTCTCCCGTAGCTAGTTTGGGAACATATTTCTTACGTTGTTCCTCTGTTCCATAGAGCGTAATGGGCATCGTTCCAATACCGGTATGTGCACCAAATGCCGTAGCAATAGAACCGGTAGCCCCGGAGATGTAGTCACACACCAGCATGGTGGTCACGAACCCCATTCCCAGTCCGCCGTATTCTTCAGGCACAGCTATACCTAGAAGCCCTAGTTCACCCGCTTTTTCCATGATCTCCTCGGTAAGAGCGTAATCATTATGTTCAAAACGTTCTTTGTGCGGCCATATCTCGCGATCAACAAATTCTTTGACCGAGTCACGCATCATTTTTTGTTCTTCGGAAAAATCTTCGGGAGTGAAAATTGCCTCGCATGGTGTTTCTTTCACTAAGAATTGTCCGCCGCGAAGGAGGTCATTCTCAATTTTATTTGGTTTGTTCATTTGGATTTTTTTTTGATATTTATAAAATTTTAGAAAAGGGAATAAAGAATAGAGAGAAGAGATGTTAACCCTTCAATCCGTTCTGAAATCCCATCGTCATTCGTTGCCAATCGGCTATTTTATTCTCTAATGCTTTTAAAGTATCTTCATCAATATATTTTCTATGTTTGGCAACCAACAATTGTGTTTCAAGTTCATAAGATGAACCAATGGAATAATCTAAAAAAGCCTTGAATGCCTTGTCAGTTCTCCCCGAACCTTCTGCAATGTTGCTTGCCATTGAAACTGAACAACTGCTCATTTGTGAACTTAAATCGTAACGTTCATGTTTTGGAAAAGTCATAAGTATATCTGAAATATCGTTCGCAAACTCCAAACCCAATTGCCAAATTTTTAAATTCTTATAATTGTGCCTTTTCCTCATTCTCTGTATTCTCTCTTCTGTATTCCCTCTTCTTATTTTAAAAACTCATAAATACCCGCTGCACCTTGTCCGGTTCCAACGCACATGGTAACCATGCCGTATTTACCTTTCATGCTGCGCTTTCGCATCTCGTCGAACAACTGCACCGAAAGTTTTGCACCTGTACAACCCAAGGGGTGGCCAAGTGCAATTGCGCCTCCGTTGACATTAACGATCTCTTTGTTAAGGTCCAGCTCTCTAATAACAGCAAGGGATTGGGAAGCAAAGGCTTCATTTAGTTCAATTAATTCCATATCCTTTTGTTGTAAACCGGCTTGCTTTAAGGCTTTTGGAATCGCTTTCACAGGACCAATACCCATAATGCGAGGTTCCACACCGGCAGCGGCGAAGTTTACGAGGCGTGCAATAGGTTCTAGATTAAGTTCTTTGACCATCTCTTCACTCATGACCATCACAAAAGCAGCACCGTCACTCATTTGCGAGGAGTTCCCTGCGGTTACACTTCCTCCTTCAGCAAAGACAGGACGCAATTTCGCAAGTACTTCCAGGGATGTATCAGCTCGGGGTCCTTCGTCTTTCGCAACGGTATAGGAGGTGGTTTCCTTCTTCCCGGCATCGTTCACAAACGTATGTTCCACCTTGATAGGAACGATCTGGTCATCAAATTTACCTTCCTTCTGAGCTTTGAGTGCTTTTTGGTGCGATTGATATGCAAATTGGTCCTGATCTTCACGGGAAACATTAAATTGCTTGGCAACTGCTTCCGCAGTAAGTCCCATTCCCCAATAGTAATCCTCATTGCCTGATTTTGCCACATCATAATCTGGTGTAGGTTTATAACCACCCATGGGGATATAGCTCATGCTTTCGGCGCCCCCGGCAATAATACATTGGGCCATCCCACTTTGAATTTTTGCTGTAGCCATGGCAATGGTTTCAATTCCTGAAGCGCAATACCTGTTCACGGTAACGCCCGGCACATCTTCTATTTTCAATCCCATAAGGGATATAAGACGCGCCATATTAAGTCCTTGCTCGGCTTCCGGCATTGCATTACCTACCATGACATCGTCTATTCTGGTCTTTTCCAATTGCGGAAGTTCCTTCATGATGTACTCGATAGTCTCTGCTGCCAGTTCATCAGGTCGCTTGAAACGAAATAATCCTCGTGGAGCCTTTCCGACGGCCGTTCTATATGCTTTTACTATATATGCTGTTTTCATTTTTTAGAGTTTGTTTTTTAATGTCGGATCCTTTGAATCCTGAAAATTGAGAATCTAAGTATCTAATTTCTTAAAGGCTTTCCTTTTTGTATCATATGCTGTAAACGCTCTAAGGTCTTACGTTCTCCGGCCAAGGACAAGAACGCTTCACGCTCTAGATCAAGCAAGTATTGTTCGCTTACCATGGTAGGTTCAGAAAGATCCCCACCCGCCATTACGTACGCTAATTTATTGGCGATCTTCTTATCGTGCTCACTTATGTAATTACCTGCTTCCATAGAATCGGTGCCAACCAAAAACATTCCAAGGGCTTGTTTACCTAACACTTTTACATCCTTGCGCTTCACCGGTTTGGTATATCCTTGATCTGCCATCATTCTCGCTACTGCTTTTGCTTCAGCGATCTGTCTGTCTTTATTGACGATCACAATATCTTTTCCTTTCTGAAGGATACCAGTATCAAATGCCTCGTACGCCGAAGTCGAGACTTTTGCCATTCCTATGGTAAGGAAATACTCCTGAAGCCTGTTTAGCTCTACGTCGTTCTTCTGAAACGTATCACTTGCTCGAAGCGCCATTTCTTTCGATCCGCCTCCGCCCGGAATCACACCCACTCCAAATTCTACAAGTCCTATGTAGCTCTCGGCAGCTGCTACAACACGATCGGCGTGAAGGGTCATTTCACAGCCTCCGCCCAAGGTCATGCCGTGAGGTGCAACCACAGTTGGAATAGAAGAGTAGC
Organism: uncultured Altibacter sp.; assembly: GCF_963972995.1. NCBI lineage: Bacteria > Pseudomonadati > Bacteroidota > Flavobacteriia > Flavobacteriales > Flavobacteriaceae > Altibacter > uncultured Altibacter sp. Next base: position 25,410 of record NZ_CAXAXI010000003.1, on the reverse strand, counting down.
GCAAGCGCATGCAACTGTCTTGAAAATATTTAACTGCTGCATTCAATTCGTCATATTCTTGCTCGACAGCCATCATAAAGATCATCCCGATATTGGCTCCCACAGAGAAATTGGTCCCTTGATTTCCAACCACAAGACCATCGAAATCCTGCTCGGCAATATCTATGGCTTTATTCAGCCCTGCCAGCACATCACCTCCAATGCTGTTCATCTTGCTTTGGAACTCAACATTCAAGATCCCATCTCCCAAGTCTTCTACAATAACGCCGCTGTTTTTAAAGACTTCAGACGATTTTCGGATGTTGTCCAAAATGATAAAAGCATCTTGACCGGGAACCTTAACATGTTTCTTTTTGGGAATATCGTAATAGTAGGATGCTCCGTCTTTTAAAGTGTAGAACGAATCGACACCCGCGTCGAGCATTTCATGCACCCATGACGCCGGTTCTTTACCTACTGCTTTTATAAGTTCAATCCCTTTTTTGACCCCTACGGCGTCCCAAATCTCAAACGGTCCATTCTCCCATCCAAATCCGGCTTTCATAGCATCGTCAATCTTGTAGAGTTCATCGGTGATCTCGGGAATTCGTTTAGATACGTAAGCAAACATCCCACCAAAGTTTTTGCGGTAGAATTCACCGGCTTTGTCCTTTCCATCGATGAGGATGGGAAAACGATCGACCACTTTATCGACAGACTTAGTTTGCTCGAGGGTGGAGAAGGAGGCTTTTTTCGCAGAGCGGTATTCCATGGTTTCGAGATCCATACCAAGAATCTCACTACTTCCATCGTCTTTCTTCACTTTTTTATAAAAACCTTGCCCTGTCTTGCTTCCCAGCCAGTTGTTATCCATCATGGTATTGATGAAATTGGGCAGTTCAAAAACATCGTGTTCTTCATCATCGGGAACATTTTCGTAAATACCGTTGGCAACATGCACCAAAGTGTCTAATCCTACTACATCCACTGTTCGGAAGGTAGCCGATTTAGGCCTCCCGATAACGGGTCCGGTCAACTTGTCTACTTCTTCTATGGTTAGTCCCATTTCCTTTACCAAATGAAACAGACTTTGTATTCCGAAGATTCCAATACGGTTCCCAATAAAAGCCGGAGTGTCCTTAGCAATTACAGTGGTCTTTCCGAGGAACTTCTCACCGTATCCGTTGAGGAAATCAAGAACATCGTTGGATGTTTTAGGACCGGGAATGATCTCAAAGAGTTTTAGGTATCGCGGCGGATTGAAGAAATGGGTGCCGCAAAAGTGTTTCTGGAAATCCTCGCTGCGTCCTTCGCTCATAAATGCGATAGGAATCCCTGAGGTGTTCGATGTGATCAATGTGCCGGGAGTTCTGTGCTTTTCCAGCTTTTCGAACACTTGTTTTTTGATATCCAATCGTTCGACCACCACTTCAATGATCCAGTCGGCATCTTTTACCTTCGCTATATCGTCTTCCAGATTTCCGGTCGTGATACGATTGGCAAAATCCTTGTGATATAACGGTGCGGGTTTCGATTTTATGGCAGAAGTCAAAGCTTCGTTGACCAATCTGTTTCGAACCGCATTGTCTTCTAACGTAAGTCCTTTTGCTTTTTCCTTATCGGTCAGTTCGCGCGGGATGATATCGAGCAAAAGCACTTCAACTCCAATATTTGCAAAATGACAAGCTATACCGCTTCCCATAATTCCGGAACCGATTACAGCTACTTTGTTAATTCTTCTTTTTGACATGATATGCTAAATTTTTTCAGTAGAATAAATCTTTTTATTGTTTATGAGTTCCACGATAGTGTGTGCTACATTCTTAAACGTTTGCAGGTCTTCTTCGGAAACAGATTCTTTAATGGCTTCGTCAAACCGGAACACCACACTTTTAGAGAATTCACGCATTTCTTTTCCGAAAGGCGTAAGGTGAACAATAACACCTCTTCCGTCTAACGGATTGGGTTTTCTAACAATGAGCCCTTTCTCTTCCATGACCTTTAAGGTACGGGACAAACTGGTGGATTCCATCCCCATTTTTGGTCCTAAAGCTGTTGAAGCCGTACCTTCTTCAGGATCGATGCTAATTAGCGCGAAGCCTGTAGCCATGGTACTCCCTTTTTTGCCCGCCTCTTCATTATACATCTTCTGAATGGTCATCCATGTGGATCGAAGTACATAATCAATGGTCTTTTCCTTCATACAAAACAATTGAATCTCAAATATACAAAATATTGTTATGCATGCATAACAAATAAGCAAAAATTTTAGTTTGTAGGAAAAATATTATAATTAGTAAAACACCGGCGCATCCAATTAAAAGAAAAGAGCCTTTGGTTGAAGGCTCTTTTTATCTATTTCTTTTAGTCTCTACTCCTGTTCATAGATCTTTTTGTACAGATCCATGTATTTCTCTTTAATCACTTTCCTTTTCATTTTCATAGTAGGGGTAAGGTGACCATCTTCAATACTCCATACATCTGGAGTAAGTTCGAATTTCTTTATCTTTTCCCACTTTCCGAAGCGTTCATTATAGAAATCGACTTCTCTTTGAATTCGTGCAATAAGCGTTTCGTCATGGACCAATTCTTTTGGGTCTGTGGAAAGGTTCTTGCCTTTGCGTTTGTTCCAATCGGCAACAAACTCCCAATTGGGTTGGATGAGCGCCGCGGGCATTCTTTCGCCTTCTCCAATGACCATGATCTGATCGATGAATCTGGATTGTTTCATGGCATTTTCGATAAGTTGTGGTGCCACATATTTGCCACCGCTGGTCTTGAACATTTCCTTTTTTCGGTCGGTGATTTTTAAGAAACCATCACTGTCGATCTCTCCGATATCTCCTGTATGAAAATAACCGTCTTTAAGCACCTGTGCCGTTTGTTCGGGATCTTTGTAATAACCCATCATGACCTGTGGTCCTTTGGCAAGGATCTCACCATCGTCTGCAATTTTGATTTCGGTGTCTGCGAGCGGTTTTCCAACGGTTCCAATCCTAAAACCACCGTTACGCATATCATTTACGGTCAATACAGGGCTGGTTTCTGTAAGCCCATATCCTTCCATAACCGGAATGCCGGCAGCATTGAATACACGGGCCAAACGGGGTTGTAGTGCAGCACTACCCGATGCAATCGCTTCTAAATTACCTCCCAGTGCCTCCTGCCATTTGCTAAAGATTAATTTGCGTGCCACTTTTAATTTGGTTTCATACCACCAGCCGTTCTTTCCGTAGGGTTCCCATTGAAGACCTAATTCCACTGCCCAGAAGAATAAATTTTTCTTAACGCCTGTCAAGTCAGATCCTTTCGCGATGATCTTATCGTATACTTTTTCCAGCAGTCGAGGAACCGCGGTCATTACATGAGGTTTAATCTCCTTTAAATTGTCACTTATGGTTTCAAGACTTTCGGCAAAATGAATGCTCACGCCACAGTATTGGTACATATACAGTAACATGCGCTCATAAATATGGCAAACCGGCAGGAAACTGAGCGCTTTCGATTTTCCGAATTCTATAGGTAATCGTTTTTCGCTATTCTTGGCGTTGCTCGAAATATTCTTATGTGAGAGCATGACCCCTTTGGGGCGTCCCGTCGTTCCGGAGGTGTAAATAAGGGTGGCCAGATCATCTTCTTTGATAGCTTCCATTCTGGAATCGAGTTCACTCTGGTTTGAGGTATCTTCTCCCAAGGAAAGGACTTCGCTCCAATTAGGGCAGTTGTCAAGTTCATCGAAACTGTACACTCCCTTCAGGGAAGGGACATTGTCTTTTATATTAGCGATCTTCGCATATACTTCAGCGCAGGAAACAAAGCAGTATACCGATTCGCTGTGGTTCAATACGTACTCGTAGTCATCTTCACTTACTGTTGGATAAATAGGCACATCTTGAGCACCCGTTTGCAGGATACCAATATCACAAATATTCCATTCGGTACGATTGGTCATGGAAATGAGAGCCACCTTGTCGTTAGGTTGTACTCCCAATCGCATAAGACCACGGCTTATCGCTTGTGCTTTATTTATATATTCTTGTGTAGACGTAGCTACCCACGTTCCGTTTACTTTACTAACAAGGGCTGCTTCCTGAGGATATTTCTCTAACTGATAATAGGGGAAGTCAAATAGGCGTTTTGGATCTGTCATGGTTGATACAATTGTGAAATTGCAAATTAGGAAAAATTATTCAGTTTTTCTGAAATAAAAAAACCACGGCGATGGCCGTGGTTCAAAACTATGTATTTAAGAAACCTACACTATTCTTTTATAATTTTCAGTGTATGCGTTCCTGTTTCCGAAGTAATTTTCATTACATAGATACCTGAAGCTAAATACCCGTAATTAATGCTTTGTGACCCCGAAAGTATCTCTGATTGTAACACTTGTTGCCCTTGAATGGAGAATACGGATACATTGTAATTAACCGTATTGGTGGTGATATGCAGTATGTCTTGAACAGGGTTAGGATAGATCTTAAAGTCCTCTTCTGAAAGGTTAGGAAGTCCTAAAACACCTTCTTCTACGATGTTGATGGTTAAATCATCAAAATAAAAACCGTCCTGTTGTAAACCATTGTCTGATCGGAATTGAAAACGAACTAAAATGGTTTCTCCCAAATAATCACTTAAATTGATCTCCTCTTGAACCCATTCGGGTTGAGCGCCATCGTACAGAGGCTCATCGGTAGGTTGTGCACTATTCGTACTTCCCGGATTCGTAAAATTCCCGCACTGAGGGATCCAAGTGCCTCCATTGTTAGTGGATACTTCAAATTGAACATAGTCGTAATCGTTTTCAATCTCCCAAGTGGCAAAGAAGGTAGCGGTTGCCCCAATTGCAGTGGTAAGATCAATTGGTTCGCTTAGGGTAATGGTTTTATTGGCATTCGCCGAATAATTTCCGGATGGGGAGTCGGTAATAGAGCTCGAAGGAGATACAAATTTTGCTGAGGTGGTACCCCATCCGTTATTTGTAAAATTTTCTGTGACACTGTCGCCTGAGTCTTGAAAGACCGCCAGGGTACTGCCGGCAATTTTTGTGACTAACACGGGAGTGTCAAAGCTTCCATTGTTTATAATGAGTTCATACAAGATCTCATCACCTGCTTGTGTGGTATTTGCCAAGGTATACGAAATGCTCCCGGTTTCTTCCTGTAGCACATCCATTGCAGTAAAATTCACAGGATCGCCGTTGGCAATAATATTTGAAGAAATGGGGTTGAGGCGAACAGCGAATGTACCTGATCCTGCAACACCTAATCGTTTAATAGAAAAATTCGCATCTGCACTTACATCGGCACCCGTGAATAAAGGCGCTGTATCTTTTATAGTGGCATAATTGTTTACCATTTTGGCAGCAGTGATATTATGATACATCATGCCTTTGCTAATAGTTTCAATCTGATTGGAAGGAGGCCAGAACTCAGGACCGATTTCCGGTGTAAAAGCATAGATCTTATTGTGGGTACCCACGGTACCGTACATGAAGTCATCACTCACACCGGAAGCAGGATAAAGCTCGGAGGATAGGATGTTATTAAAACCGTTTTGTGATACTAATTCTTCAGAAATTCCTACAAACAAAGCATTTTCGGGAGTAGGAGCATTTGCTGTATAGCCATAAGGATACAATAATAAGTCACCGGAAGTGTGATTGTTGAAGGCCATCACAAAATCATGATTTTCCACAAACCATTTCATTGCTTGTGTTTCTACTTCAGAAAAGGGGGAGGGTCCGTGATAGGTTTGGCTGGTGGGATTAGACGAAGCACCTTCGCCACCCCAAATACCGTTATTTGGATCTCCGTTTATATAGTAGTCGTAGTTTCGGTTGAGGTCTGTACCTGTGCCGTTTTTTCTATTCTTTCGCCATAATCCGCCTCCGTTGGGATTGGTCTTTTCGTTGTAAAGGTATCCGTCGGGATTTATTACAGGGACAAAATAGAGTTCGGTATTGTTTAAGATACTCTGTACTTCAGGATCCGTATCATAATTTTCTAATAAATACCACATAAAGAAGACCAATTGTGAAAGTGAAGCAGGTTCTCTGGCATGATGAATTGCCGTGTATAATATTTGGGGTTCTCCTTCGGAAGTGCTGTCCGGGTTGTCACTAATTTTAACCCACTTGATACCGTTTCCTCCAATGGGTGGCGTCGTAGAGGCATCGGGTTGCCCCTCGGTAAGGAAATTACTAATATTGGCCTTCGTCGTAATTAAATCTGGATACAGATTTTTCATGGCATCCAATTGGTCCAACAGCTCCTGATAAGTTAAATACCCTCCCATACTGCCCAATTCAAAGTTTGCCGGGGTTGCATAATCGATCGTTCCGTTCCCTTCGCAGCCAGGGTTCTTTTGAGGAGCTTCGGTATTGTTATTTCGTTGCAAAAAATAATCCGCTATATCTTCAATGAGGACATCGACGGTAAATCCGGCATTGCGCGCTACTGCCAGTTCGGTACGCGAGAAATCTGAAATAATATAGAACCCCTTTTTGTGAGTTCCATGATCTATGGGTATGCCAAGCGAATTCAAACGGGCAAGATCTTCTTGAGCGGTATAGTTTATTTGAGCTCGTTGATAAATCTCCTGAAATTCTTGGGCTAAAGACGGAATGCTGAATGCCAGAAAAAGTATTATTGCGAATTTTTTCATTGTTTTTTCTTTTAATAGGTAAGTTAGTCTTTTAAAATCAATTTCACTTACCATGTTATTTTTACTTACGCTCTAACCATTTTCGTGCATTGACAAATGCCTCTATCCAAGGTGAAACTTCATCGTTTCTGTCTTTGGGGTAATAGGGCCAATTCCACGGGAATGTGGAACGCTCTAAATGAGGCATCATTACCAAGTGTCTGCCGGTGACGTCTGTCATCATTGCCGTATTGTAATCACTTCCATTCGGATTGGCAGGTAAGCCTTCATAGCCGTATTTGGCAACGATATTGTACTGTGATTCTTCCTTCGGAAAGCTGAACTTTCCTTCACCATGCGCTGCCCAGATTCCCAGCGTGCTTCCTTCCAGCGAAGAGAGCATGACCGAATTGTTCTTCTGAATGGTCACCGATGTAAAATGACACTCGAATTTTCCTGTGTCATTGTGCAACATCTTCGGTTTTTCTGTATCATTTGGTGTGAGAAGTCCTAGTTCTATGAACAATTGACACCCGTTACAAACGCCTAGTGATAGTGTATCGTCTTTCGCAAAGAAATCCTTTAAGGCCTTATTTGCTTTTTCATTGTATAAGAAGGCGCCGGCCCATCCCTTGGCACTTCCAAGAACATCACTGTTTGAGAATCCGCCTACTGCTGCAATAAAACGAATGTCCTCTAAAGTTTCTCGTCCTTCAATAAGGTCGGTCATGTGAACGTCCTTGACGTCAAATCCGGCTAAATAGAGTGCATTGGCCATCTCCCGCTCACTGTTACTTCCCTTTTCACGAATCACAGCAGCCTTTAGTCTAGGCTTGTCGACTGCTGCTCCTATATTCGCAGTCGATAACTTGCCTGTAAATGTATTTGGGAACTTGAATTGTAACGGCTGATTCTTATAATTGTCGAAACGCTCTTTCGCAAGTTGTGCTCCACTTTGTCGTTTGTCCAGCAAATAGGAGGTGCGGTACCATTGGTCACGTGTTTCAGGAATTCTGAAATGTAATTCTTTTTGTGGGTGCTTCAGCTGAAGGACCTCAGCTTCAGTAACGATTCCTATCTTAACGCAATCGATCTTATTTTCTGAAAGAACTCTTTCAAATGCTTCATCTTCCGAAGCTTGGATCACTACGCCACAATTTTCAGCAAACAAAATTTTAATTAGATCGTCTTCTCCCATGCCCGAAAGATCGAGATTCGCGCCAAGATCGCGATCTGCAAAACATATTTCCAATAAGGTTGTGATCAACCCACCCGAAGCAACATCATGTCCGGCTAGGATTTGATCATCCATGATTAAATGTTGTAATGTGTTGAATACATGTTTAACATATGCAGCATTTTTAACTGTTGGTACTTCAGATCCAACAGCATTCAGGATTTGCCCAAAGGAAGAGCCGCCCAGCTTAAAGCTGTCTTGTGAGATATTGATATAGTAAATGCTACCGCCGTTTTTTTGCAGGACCGGTTCAACGACCTTCTTAATGTCTTTACAATGTCCTGCCGCCGAAATGATCACAGTACCCGGAGCGATGACTTCTTCATTCTTGTATTTTTGTTTCATGGACAAAGAGTCCTTACCGGTGGGCACATTGATTCCAAGATCGATAGCAAAATCACTCACGCCTTGTACTGCCTCATATAATCTGGCATCTTCACCAGGATTGTTACAAGGCCACATCCAGTTGGCAGATAAAGAAACACTTTTTAACCCCTTTTCCAAAGGAGCCCAAACAATGTTTGTAAGTGCTTCGGTAATGGAATTTCTCGATCCTGCTACCGGATCTACCAAACCGCTAATGGGGGAGTGCCCAATAGAAGTGGCAACGCCTTCTTTACCATTGTAATCCAACGCCATTACACCGCAATTGTTCAATGGAAGTTGTAAGGACCCGGCACATTGTTGTTTCGCAACACGTCCGGTCACACAACGATCCACCTTATTCGTAAGCCAATCTTTACAGGCTACAGCTTCCAACTGCAATACTTGATGTACATAGTTTTCTATATTTTCCAGATCGTACGAAGGATCATTGTAGGTCCGTTGAATACGAGTGTCCTTTAAGACGGTTTTAGGAGAACTTCCAAACATATCGGTAAGTTCAAAATCCATAGGTTTGGCACCGCTGCTCGCACTTTCAAAAGTAAATCTGTGATCGCCTGTAACTTCACCCACTTGATACATGGGAGCACGTTCTCGTGCGGCCACTCGTTGCAATGTTTCAATATATTCTTTACCAATAACAAGACCCATACGCTCTTGCGATTCATTGCCTATGATTTCTTTTGCTGACAGCGTTGGGTCACCAACGGGCAATTTGTCAAGATCTATCTTACCACCGGTTTCCTCTACGAGTTCACTTTAACAGTTAAGGTGTCCTCCCGCACCGTGATCGTGGATGGAGACAATCGGATTCTTTTCGCTTTCCACCATGCCCCGAATGGCATTGGCAGCACGTTTTTGCATTTCAGGATTGGACCGTTGGATCGCATTGAGTTCGATACCGCTTGAAAATTCACCGGTATCTGCCGAAGAAACAGCCGCACCGCCCATCCCTATCCGGTAGTTCTCGCCTCCGAGGATCACAACTTGATCTCCTGTCTTAGGCGTTTCTTTAATCGCTTGGTCTGCTTTTCCGTAGCCTATACCGCCGGCCATCATGATCACTTTATCGAAACCGAGAATGCGGGCATCTTCTTTGTGTTCGAATGTGAGTACAGATCCTGCAATAAGCGGTTGTCCAAATTTATTTCCGAAATCGGAAGCACCGTTGCTCGCCTTAATTAAGATGTCTAAAGGAGTTTGGTACAACCAATCACGTTCTTGAACCGCATTTTCCCACGGACGATTTGCTTCGAGGCGAGAATATGAGGTCATATACACAGCGGTTCCTGCCAAGGGTAGGGACCCTTTTCCTCCTGCCAATCGGTCACGGATCTCTCCGCCACTTCCGGTTGCGGCACCATTGAAGGGCTCGACGGTTGTTGGAAAATTATGGGTCTCGGCCTTTAAGGAGATGACACTGTCGAACTCGGTATGTTGGTAATAATCCGGCGTATCGGCACTCTTAGGGGCAAATTGGGTTGCTTTCGGGCCCTTAATAAAGGCTACGTTGTCCTTATACGCAGAAACGATATCGTTGGGATGTTCCTGAGACGTTTTTTTTATAAGTTTGAAAAGAGAAGAAGGCATTTCTTGGCCATCGATCTCGAAGGTGCCGTTAAATATCTTATGACGGCAATGCTCGCTGTTCACTTGGCTGAAGCCAAATACTTCGCTATCGGTAAGTTTGCGGTTCAGTTTTTCTGAAAGCGCTTCCAAATACTCAATTTCTTCAGCATTTAAAGCCAAGCCTTCTTGCACATTATACGCAGCGATATCATCGATCTCTTTAATGGGTTCGGGTTGGATCTTAATTGTAAAAAGATCCTGATCCAAAACACTGAATTTTTGAGAAAGCATGGGATCGAAGTTGGTGAAGTCTTCACTCACCTGTGTGAACTCCTCAATTCGAACGATTCCTGAGATACCCATATTTTGAGTGATCTCTACGGCATTTGTGCTCCAAGGTGTCACCATGCTGGTTCGTGGTCCAATAAAAAAATCCGCAACAACGGATTCCTCTAATTTAGGCTGGTTGCCAAAAAGCCATTCCAATTTTTGAATGGAAGAAGGAGTAAGTTGGGCGGTAGATTGGACAGCAAAAAGTGTTTTTTTTACATTCCCAAAAAAGTGGATCATCCAGAGAGTATTTAAATGAATTTTAAAAGTCGTATTGCCTTATTTAGCAAAATGCAAAGGTAATTATTTTTAGTGGATTCTTGTGTGCTAAATAGTTGCCCCTGATTAAAAGAATTGTAAAGAAATACAGTGGTCTATCGGCTTAGTGGGTTTTTAGTTTCAGTTTTATAACTTATCTTGCAGATTCTAAGTGCAATATTTAGCCATCATTAAACATCAACTTAATTTAAAAACAACACTATGAAAATGAAAAATTTACTAATGGCGTTTGCTTTTCTCTTTGGAGTGGGTATTATTGCTCAAGAAGGTTCCGGTCCTACCGATGTGATCGTGGGAACTTTTTTGGGAGAGACCATGCCTCTTCGGGATTACGCAAAGCTTGAAAGCGATCCAACCCGAACGATCCAAGAATTAAAGATCGTTGCCAATGGAAGAAGATCGAACGAACAAACCAACCCTAATGCATTACCAACCGGTGAAGATCCGTTGCGTCAAGATGACTTTGGCGATCAGTATCGTTTTGCATTGGAGCAAAATTTTGACGGTGGGTTAGCGAATGAGTCCGGCTTCATTCCACCAGACCCTACTGGAGCTGTAGGACCAAATCACTATGTTCACGCCTTTAATTCGGCGGTGAAGATTTTTGATAAAACAGGAAACTTATTGGTGGGGCCGGTGGCCTTAGGTACTTTTTTAGGAAACGGAATGAACAATGGAGATCCCATTGTGATGTATGACCAATTGGCAGATCGATTCTTTGTGAGTCAGTTTGGAACGGCAAATCCTTCGGCGCCAACAAACACCTTGGTTGTTGGAGTATCTACTACCAACGACCCTACCGGAACGTACAACGTATATACGTTTACTTTTGCAGGTTTTCCGGATTACCCTCATTACACGGTTTGGCCCGACGGTTATTACCTTACAGCAAATAAGCTTGGTGGAGACGCAAACAGGGTATATGTCATGGAACGCGATGTTATATTGGCCGGAGGGCCCTCTCCTCAAATAGTAGGATTCCCGTTACCGGGAATAGTCTTTAATCCTAACACTATTGAGAGTCCGGAGCCAGCGAACTTGCTAGGCACAAATTTTCCGGCAAATGTCCCCGGATATATTACGTTCTTACAAGACGATGGTTGGAGTGGTGTTAGTTTCGACCATATAAAGGTTTGGGAAATAGACGTGGATTGGACTACTATAGGTAACTCAACGATTTCGGCACCTTTGGAAATTCCGGTAGCTGATTTCAACTCTACCTTTTCACCTTTCGGTCAAGGAGATGTAAATCAACCGGGGACCTCTCAAAAAATTGATATGCAAGGAGGGATTATCTCGTACGCAGCAAATTACAGAAGTTTTGCCACCCATAATTCATGGGTTATTACTTTTAATGTGGATGTAGATTTAGCAAACACATCCGGTGTGAGATGGATAGAGCTTCGAAATAGCGGAGTGGGTCCATGGACCTTATTTCAAGAAGGTACCTATGCTCCAGATGACGGACACAGTCGATTCATGGGGAGTGCCGCTATGGATGAATTAGGCAATATTGGAATGGGATTCAATATAGCCAGTGCCACTTTGCGAGTTGGTGTTCGATTTACAGGCCGATTCAATAATGATCCTTTGGGAGTCATGACACAAGCCGAACAAGTAATTGTCGATGGAAACGGCGTGCAAACCTTTTCTAACCGATTTGGAGATTACTCTCACCTAAGTATGGATCCAAATGGAACTACCTTCTGGCATACGGCTCAGTATTTTAATCCAACTAATTTTTGGAGAACACGAATCGCTTCTTTCTCGCTGTCTACGCAGTTGGCAAACGATGTTGGAGTTGACAATATTATAGAGCCCAATGACGGGGAACTTACCGCTGCCGAGACAGTGGATATCTCTATTCGTAATTTCGGATTGGCACCGCAAACTAATATTCCGTTAGAACTTTATCTTGATGGAAACTTAGTTGCTTCAGAAACGTTTTCCGGCACTATAGCTCCTAACGAAGCAGGTTCTTATACATTTACTGCTACCGTAGATTTATCCACACCAGAGCAAACCTATGAGTTGGAGGCGAGAACCGTATTAGCCGGAGATCAGTTGGCTGCAAATGATGCATTCGTTAAAGAAGTGGAGAACATTACGCTTGGTATTGATGATTTCGCTACAGACGATGCTAAACTCATTATTACTTCTAATGCTAAAAACCAATACGATGTCTTACTAAAGTCACAGTACGAAGGTATGGCTTATATTGCTGTATATAATACGTTAGGACAGCAAATGGGTGTGAAAACAGTCCAGAATGAAGGGGGAGCGTTCCGTCTTAAACTGGATATGTCTTATGCTGCTAGCGGAGTTTATATTGTAAAAGTGGGAGGACTTACGTCGAACGGTTACAAATCGGCGAAGATCATAGTCGAATAAATTCTATAGAGAATTATAAAAGAAAAGAGCGGACAATGTCCGCTCTTTTTTTATTCAATTACCACCTTCTTGATTACTTTCATTTCTCTATTCTGAAGTTCTATAAGATAAATTCCTTCAGCAAAAGAAGCAAGGGAAATAGTGGTCTGTTGTGTGTTTAGATTACGCTGAAGAACGATGCGTCCCATCGTATCATAAAGAACAACCGAAGAAGGCTGAAAAGCACCTGTGACTTTAATATGGACCACTTCCGAAGCAGGGTTAGGATATACCACGAATGCGTCACCAACAGCGTCATTTACCGAGAGTAAGTTCCAACGATCCTCTGCAGCCGGACCTCCCCAAATTAGGGTTGCCAAATACGGATTATCAATAAAAGGATTTCGGTTTCCATAGGCAGTCTCCAAATAAGGATTACGCTGGTCTTCGTATTCACTCACAGGGTCTTCCGCATTCCATTCCAAAAGAACTTGAAGCATTTGTGTACTACCTTGTGTGCTTCCAACTCCATTGAGAGCAGGCAGGCAGCGGTCACCATAACGGGTGTACATGTACATCATCATACGCGCAACATCACCTTTCCATTCGTCACCGGGATACCAATGACCGCTACCCACATTTCCCGCAGTACCGGAGCCGGCTGCAAATTTCTTACTGCCTTTATTATTGTTCATTTGCTGGTCACTGGCTCGTAAATTATGAGGATCTGCCCCAATGCCGGTCGTACCATTGCTCACATCACCCATATCGGGGTTTGCATTGGAACGGGCAAAGACATGCTCACGATTATATTCACAGCTTAAACCGCCAAAGTCGTCCTCGTCTCTTGTCCTATCTGTAGTACAATTTCCATCGGTGTCATTATAACCATAGATCAAAAGAACATTGTTCGCGTTATTTGGGTCTTCATCTGTAATCTTTAGGGCATCGCGTACATCCCCATACGTAAATGTATTGTTGGATATATCGATCTTGGATTGTAATTCGAAGTATAGATCTTGACCGGTTAAGGAAAGATCGACGTCGTTATAATACGGTTGCTGCCCGTACGCACATTGAACAGCCCATAGAAAGCCAAGGAGTATTACGTTTTTCATTCTGCATCATTTTTTTTAAGCAACGCCATGTAGAATCCATCAAAACCGGATTCACTTGGCCATATTTTTTTGTCTTTTACTAAACTAAATTCCTTCCCTTCATCACGTTTTAGGAAAGCCTTGATTTGAGCATCATTCTCTGAAGGAAGAATTGAGCAGGTGGCATATAAAAGTTCTCCACCGGGTCTTACCATTCTGGAATAGGAATCTAAGATCTCTGCTTGATTCTTTTTGATCTGTTCCAAAAATTCCGGATCCATCTTCCATTTGGAATCGGGATTTCGTTTCAACACCCCCAAACCGGAACATGGTGCATCGATCAAGACCTTATCAGCTTTTTCAATCAGTTTTTTTACCACCTTGGTCGAATCGATCACACGGGTTTCAATATTGTGAATTCCATCCCGCCGGGCGCGACGTTTTAGTTCATGTAACTTATTTTCATAAATATCCATAGCGATCACCTGACCCTTATTTTCCATAAGTGAAGCGATATGGAGGCTTTTGCCGCCTGCACCGGCACAGGCATCGATTACGCGCATACCGGGCTTCGGGTCGAGTAATTGCGCCACCAATTGGGACGATGCATCCTGCACTTCAAACCAACCGTTTTTAAAAGCGTCCGTGCTGAAAACATTGGCGCGCTCCTTTAGCTTTAAGGCATAGGGGCTGCCGGGAATGGTTTCGGTTTCTATCTCTAGATCGGACAATTCATTTTGTACCTGAACTACCGTAGCTTTTAATGGGTTTACACGTAGTACAACATCGGCTAATTCATTGAGCGCAGCGATCTCTTTGTCCCATCGTTTGCCCAATTCTTTTTCTCCTAACTCATCCAACCAATCAGGTATGGACTCTCTGTATTTTCTAATTTTAGACAGTTCATCAAAGCGACCTTTAATACGTCGTACCGGAGTATCTTCCAGTTGCTTCCAATCGGGAAGTTTGATCCCGTTGAGCGTCGCCCAAACAGCAAAGAGACGAAAAAGGTTGGGCCTATCAAATGGCTCCTTCACTTCGGCAATCTCTGCATACAGTCGCTTCCAGCGAACAATATCGTAGGTAGTTTCAGCGATGAAACTACGATCCCGTGAACCCCAACGCTTATCGCGCTTAAGCGTATTCCTCAAGACTTTATCTGCTTGCTTCTGCTCATTGAAGATCATGTGAAGTGAATCTATGGTGGCAAAAACTAAGTTTCTATGTAATTTCATTGCTTTATTAAATGTGGACTGCAAAGGTATCACAATCGGTATGAATTGTTTTGATTACTTTTGACAAAATTTTTTTCATGCGCTTGATTCTTGCCCTTTTCGTTTCTTTACTGTTAGTGTCCTGTTCCACAGAGCCAAAAAGAACATTCACTTCCGTCAGCATAACACCTATTTTTTCAGATAGCCTGAGTATTCGAGCCATTGCGCCCATTGATGACCACAAAGTATGGTTTGCTGCCAACGAGGGCATGGTAGGTCTCATAGACGGAACGATACCAAAACTGGCAACTATTAAATACGAGGAATCTTTTCTACATTTTCGAGCGATCACCGCCATCGAGAATGCCGTATTTGTTTTGAGTATTTCCAATCCTGCAGTTCTCTATAAAATTGGATTTGACGGCCGAAGTGCTACCTTTATTGAAGAGGTTTATTTTGAAGAAGGAGAACGAGTTTTTTACGATTCAATGGCATTTTGGAATGACAAAGAGGGCATTGCCATGGGCGATCCTACCAATGGATGCTTGTCGGTCATTATTACCCGAAACGGTGGAAATTCGTGGGAGAAATTAAGTTGCGACCTTTTGCCTCCTGTGACGGAAGGAGAGGCAGCTTTTGCAGCAAGTAATTCAAACATCGCTATCTTTGGTGACCACACCTGGATCGCAACCGGTGGCAAACGTGCTCGTGTATTCCATTCGCCCGATAGAGGCAAGACATGGGAGGTTTTTAATACGCCTATCATTCAAGGAAAGGCTATGACCGGGATCTACAGTATCGATTTTTATAATGATAAAGTGGGAGTGATCTTTGGGGGTGACTGGGAGAATAAAGCGTTCAATGAAGGTAATAAAGCCTTGACAAAAGATGGGGGGAAGACATGGAATCTTATTAGTAACGGAACCGGACCGGGGTACCGATCTTCTGTTAAGTTTGTACCCGGCAGTGAGGGAAAAGGACTTGTTGCTGTTGGATCACCGGGTATCTCCTACAGCCCGGACGAAGGCCGGTCTTGGAGTGAATTATCTTCGGAAGGATTCTTTGCCTTGGAGTTTGTAAACGATTCATTGGCATACGCAAGCGGTCAGTACAAAATAGCAAAACTGCAATTTGAGCAATAAAAAAATGGGGTCCGAAGACCCCATTTTCGAATTGAATTTAACAAAAAATCACAATTCACAAAAAACCAACCAATTATTCTTTTCCTTTTCGCTGCCTGTATTGTTTAAGCAACTGTCTTTTAAAATCATCTTCTGCTTTCTTTAACCTAAGAATTTTCTTTGCCGACAACACATTTTTAAGATCTTGAAGCAAGGCTGTACGGTATTGATATTCTTTGGCATGATAGTCATTTACCTTTTCAATAAGTGCATTCGCTTCCGACTCACTAAGTGTTTCGATACCGTCATCCTTGAAGATTCGAAACTCTTTTCGCTCATTGCGTTTTAGTGTATGCATCTTCTCTTCATAGGCATTGTAGATAGGCCAGAACTTTTCAGCTTCGGTCGTTGTAAGTTCCAGGGCTTCGGTAATGTATGCACGTTTTAGTGCCTTTATCTTTTCATGGCGGTCTTCCTGTCCCGTTGCGGTCACACCAATAAACACCAAAAGAAATACGATTCTTCTCATTATTCTTGTATTAAGGTTGTTTCTTCCACATTTTCCAAAAGATACTCTTCCATAGCGGCTTTTGTAAATAAGGAATTTTCAAAGGTTACTTCGGGACCATCTTCATTCTCTAAGATGGCTACCACATCGTAAAGATCGATATCCACGTCTTCTTCGATATACTGAGTGAGCATAGTTGTTTCTATGTATTCGACTCCTTCCGACATTAGAGAACTTTGTTGCAGTAAGGAGAAGAACAACAAGAGACTTGCGGCGATCCCTGCGACAGCAACCACAAAACGGCGGTTAAATAGCGGTCGAACTTTGCCGACATCTTCTTTGTGAAGTACAGATTCCATAATTCGTTCATCCAGTGTTTCAAAATACCTGTTGGGCATTGAAAAACCGGTGTTTTTTGGAATTTCTTCCGAAGCAATCGATTCGAAAAGCCGCGCATCCAAGGAATCAAAATAATCTTTTGGCGCCTTGAAACCGTGATCCGGTATGTTGTGTTCGTCGTTCATTCTAATACTATGACTCTAAAAAAATTAAATAGTTTCATCTGCTTTAAGGAAGGCAGTAATTTTTTTAACGGCAATGTGATAGCTGCTTTTTAATCCGCCCACCGATGTTTCTAGCACCTCCGATAACTCTTCGTATGTAATATCGTCAAAATACTTCATGTTGAAGATAAGCTGTTGTCTTTCGGGAAGGGTATGTATGGCCTTTTGTAATTTAAGTTGAATGGCAGAACCTTCAAAATAAACGTCGCTTTCCAGTTTTTTAATAGCATTTTCTTTTATTTCTTCGGAAGTGATCTGTGCCCGCTTCGCGCGTTTGTTTATAAAAGTGATCGCTTCGTTTGTGGCGATACGATACATCCATGTATAAAGTTTGCTGTCCCCTTTAAAGGAATCTATGTTGCGAAAGATCTTGATGAAGGTATTCTGAAGCACATCATCTGTATCGTCATGGTCCAGAACAATTTTACGGATATGCCAGTACAAACGCTCCTTGTATTGGGATACCAACTCCCGGAAGGCAGCTTCCTTTTGCTCCTCCGATTGTAAGGCACTTACTAATGTTTGTTCTTCGATCACGAAATCGATGTATATGTTATTAGGACTAAAGGTACTGGCAATGGTTTAAATGAAAATAAATGTGACCCTATATTTTTTGAAAACATGCCGTTTATCGATTAAATGCAAAAAATTCAGTTAAAAAGTAGAAAATATTTTTTTGTAGGAAAATTTTTACTACTTTTATCACATACTTCTTATGTATATGTTCTTTATTATTAGCCCCAACTGTAATAAGAACGCACTAAACGGGTCTAAGCGGGGGCTGACCCGTTTTTTTTATGCCCTATATTGAACACGCCACACATTCTAAAAATGTAGGAATTATATTAACATTAGTTCATTAAAAAATCGATGAAATGCACAGATCATAGATTAAATGCAAAAAAAATTTGGTGGATTCAAAAGTTAAATATATATTTGAATCATACTTATGTTAAAACCGTCATCGCGTGCCCCAAATGCGATGACAAAAGAAGTCAAAGAGCGGTGCCCCAAATCGCTCTTTTTCTTTTTAAGCCAATGATTGCATTTCCACCAAATTATAATAGATTCCTTTTTTAGTCAATAATTCGTTGTGTTTTCCCTGTTCTACAATTTTCCCCTTGGAAAGGACAACAATAAGATCTGCATTTTGGATGGTCGACAATCGGTGTGCGATGACTACAGAAGTACGATTCTTCATCATATTCTCCAATGCCTGTTGCACCAGTCGTTCACTTTCGGTGTCAAGGGCCGAAGTGGCCTCATCGAGGATCATAATAGGAGGGTTCTTTAAGACGGCGCGAGCAATACTAAGCCGTTGTTTTTGTCCGCCGCTTAGTTTATTGCCACTGTCTCCAATATTCGTATTGATGCCGTTTGGTAAACTTTGCACGAACTCCCAAGCGTTAGCCACTTTTAGAGCGTCGATGATCTCTTCATCACTCGCTGTCTTTTTTGCAACTAAGAGATTTCCCTTTACCGTATCGTTAAACAATATAGAATCTTGAGTTACCAAGCCTAAAAGCGCACGAAGTGACTCCTGGGTCATATCCTTGATGTCAATGCCGTCTATGGTGATCTTTCCGGCATTCACATCGTAGAACCGGGTGATCAAATTGGCTATGGTACTTTTCCCGCTTCCGCTTTGACCTACCAATGCTACGGTATGACCTTTGGGAACACGTAATGAGAAATCCTGAAGCACCCATTCTTCTTCGTATTTGAAAGAAACAGTTTCAATCTCAATTGCATCCTCGAACGCTTCTTTTTGTACGGCGTTTGGTTTATCCTTTATGGAAGACTCTGTTTCAAGGATCTCCAATACCCGCTCGGCAGCAGCATTTCCTTTCTTTACACCATAACTCGCTTTGCTAATTGCTTTCGCGGGTGTTAAAATATTATATGCAAGTCCCATATATACTATAAAGAATTCCGGCGCCAAGGTCTGTTCAACCAAGACCATCGAACCGCCGTACCATAGGAGTATGGCAATTACTACAATCCCAAGGAATTCAGAAATAGGAGAAGCCAGATTTTGGCGATTTAACAAGGTGTTTGAAAATTTGAAAAAGCGATCGGTAGATTCAGAGAATTTATTTCTGAAGATCCTTTCGGCATTAAATCCTTTAATGATTTTAAGTCCGCCAAGTGTCTCCTCCAAGATCGACAAGAAGTACCCTTGTTCTTGTTGTACCTTATCGGAATGCTTCTTTAGGCTTTTTCCTATTCGGGAGATGATAAAACCTGATACGGGAATAAAGATAAATACGAAAATGGTTAACTCTGTGCTAATGGCGAGCATGGCGATGATGGTGAACAGTATCATCAAGGGTTCCCGTACGATCAATTCTAAGATGGACAGGAATGAATGCTGTATCTCCAACACATCGCTCGTAATTCTGGCTATGGTATCACCTTTGCGCTTTTCAGAATAAAAAGAGACCGGAAGATCGACAGTCTTCTTGTATAAGTCGTTCCGAAGGTCTTTCAGGACGCCATTCCGAAGAAACGTAATAAAGAACATGGCCAAATATCCAAACAGGTTTTTCAATAAGAAGGTTGCGATCACCAAGCCAATCATTAGCATTAACGTATTCATTTCACCATCTGAAGCGATCTTCTCATTGATGAAATAATTCATATAATTCTCAAAATAATCTCCTAGTTTCAAAACGCCTTCATATGTAGGCTTTTCACTTACCCGTTTCGAATTATCGAATAATACTTTAAGCATTGGCATCAGGGAGACAAATGCCAGTGTTCCGAACAACGCATAAAACACATTCGAGATAATGTTAAGCCATGCATACCCTTTATAAGGCCGGGCATAACGAAGAATTTTTTTAAAGTACTTCATCAAGAAAGGGTTAGGTGAGTGCGAATGTTATCTATCTTCTTCTGAAGAAGTGAAAGGTCTCCTGAAGGGTCGTGGACGCTTATGTAGAATTTAATCTTAGGTTCTGTGCCGCTGGGTCGTGCTGCGATCTTACTGCCGTCTTCGGTATAATAAATAAGGACGTTCGATCTCGGAATTTTTAAAACTTCGGAAGTATTGTTCTGCGCATCTTTTGCAACTCCCGACTCATAATCTTCGATGCGTATGACCGGGCTGTCCGCAATTTCTTTAAATGGATGCTCCCGAAGGTTCTTCATAATAGTGGCGATCTCTTCCGCTCCCTTTTTTCCTTCCTTTACCAATGACACCAAGTATTCTTGATAGGTTCCTACCTTGCGATAGATCGCTTGTAAATAATCGAACATACTGCTTCCGGCGGCTTTTTTTTGAGCAGCGATCTCGCATGCCAATAAGGTAGCAGTGACGGCATCCTTATCACGTACAAAATCACCTACCATGTATCCAAAACTTTCTTCGCCGCCACCAATGAACTCCATTTCGGGGAAATCGTTGACCATTTTCGCGATCCATTTAAAACCGGTTAGACCTTCTTTGTAATCAACATTAAAATGTTGCGCGATCTTTCGTACCATGGGCGTGGATACGATCGTACTTGCCACAAACTGATTTCCATCGAGTCTTCCCTCTTTTTTCCATTGTTCCAGCAGAAAATAGGTCATAATGACCATGGCCTGATTGCCATTGAGAACGGTTAAAGTGCCATTCGCATCCCGTACGGCAATGCCCAAGCGGTCGCAATCGGGGTCGGTACCTATAACGATATCTGCTTGTAACGCTTCAGCACGTTCCATAGCCATACGTAAGGCTTCCGGTTCTTCCGGATTAGGGGATGTCACGGTAGGAAAATCACCGTTAGGTGTGGCTTGTTCTTCTACAATATGTACTTGTGTATAACCGGCTTGCTCCAAAACCTTCGGTATCATGGTGATGGAGGTGCCGTGAAGCGACGTAAATACGATCTTTAAGTTTTGTTTTGCTTCTTTAGGCGTATTAAAACTCCCGTTGCGAAGAGACGCTTCCGCAAAAGCGGTGTCGACTTCAGCATCGATGGTTTCAATGAGTGCTTCATTGGCTTCAAAGTTTACATCGGTGTACTGTAACGAATTTATTTCTGAAATTATTTCGGCATCTTGGGGGGGCACCAACTGACCACCATCTTCCCAGTACACTTTATATCCGTTGTATTCCGGTGGGTTGTGGGACGCTGTTAACACTATTCCACACTGGCAATTAAGATGCTTTACTGCAAACGAAAGTTCCGGAGTAGGGCGTAATTCAGAAAACAAAAAAACATGAATGCCATTGGCCGAAAACACATCGGCTACTACCTTCGCGAGTTCCTTACTGTTATGTCTGCAATCGTATGCGATAGCCACACTAATCTTTAGATTCGGGAATTGTTTCTTTAGATAATTGGAAAGTCCTTGCGTATTCTTCCCCAGCGTATATTTATTGATTCTATTGTCTCCAACGCCCATCTTTCCCCGCATCCCGCCGGTTCCAAAGGCAAGACTTTTATAAAAACTATCCTCAAGCCCTTCAGGGTCGTGGGCAATCATTTCCTTAATGGTGTCCCGGGTTTTTTCGTCAAAAAAAGGAGTAAGCCAAGCGTTCAGGCGTTCTAAGATTTTTGGATCTACGTAAATCATTCTGCTTTATTATTCTGCAAAAATAATGATTCTTAGTGGTTATTGATTGAAGTTTCGTTGTTCTTTAACGATGTAGTTCTTTGCTTCTTTTTTGCTTCGTAAGAGCAATTCGCCAAGAAATCCGGCTAAGAATAATTGTGTTCCCAGGATCATAGCCGTCAAGGCAATATAGAACTGCGGACGTTCAGTTATAAGTCGTCCGGTAGGGTTGATAAACAATTTGTCGATTCCCAGATACAAGGCGAATCCAAAACCAACGAACAACGTGAATGCTCCCCAGGCACCAAACAGATGCATGGGACGTTTCCCAAAGCGGGATAAGAACCAAATGGTGATAAGGTCCAGAAATCCGCGTACAAAACGTTCTGCGCCAAATTTGGTCGTGCCATATTTTCTAGCTTGGTGAACCACCACCTTTTCACCAATCTTATTGAATCCTGCATTTTTAGCCAGCACCGGAATATAGCGATGCATTTCGCCGGTTACCTCAATGGTCTTCACAACATTGTTTCGGTAGGCTTTTAAACCACAGTTAAAATCGTGTAATCGCACGCCTGATGTCTTTCGTGCTGCAAAATTGAACAGCTTTGAGGGTAGATTTTTAGCAACAACCGAGTCGAAGCGCTTCTTTTTCCATCCGGAGACCAGATCAAAGCCTTGCGTGGTGATCATGGTATAGAGTTCCGGGATCTCTTCGGGATTGTCTTGTAGGTCTGCGTCCATAGTGATGACAACATCGCCAATCGCTTTTGCGAATCCGGCATGCAAGGCTTGCGACTTTCCGAAGTTCTTCAAAAACCGAATTCCTTTCACCTCTGCATGCTCTTTTGCCAAACGGTCTATGATCTCCCAAGAGCCGTCTGTACTACCATCATCTATAAAGATCAATTCGTATAAAAAACCATTGGACCGCATGACTTTTGCGATCCAATGGTATAATTCGGTAATTGACTCTTCTTCGTTAAGAAGTGGGATGACAATAGACAGATTCATGCAGTTGTTTCTAGTAGTTTTCCGGGCGGTTTTGTTTCATGATCAATCCGGCGATCAGCGAAATGATAAAGCCAAAGAACAAAGAGGCGATAAGGCCCATGGCAGTCATGAACCAAGGAGTCATGAACTTTTCGGTCATACCCATGGCCATTTCCAATTGTTCTTCAGTCATTTGCGGATTTTGCTCTATCATGTTTTCGCGGGTTACATCTAAGAGTTGTGTTACAAAATCCGGTTCGATCACGGTAACAAAAATGTAGGTGAAAATGGAACCAATAACACCGGCAACCAAGGATATGGCAAGTCCGGTCTTAATGGCCTCTCCTAACGATAAAAATCCGCCACTTTCTTTCTTAAATGTTTTCAGTCCGTAGACAATGGCCGCTGCCATAATGATAAAATTCAATGCCGATTGCCACCACGGTTGGTCCATGTGCATGCCTAAAACATATACGATTACCGAAACCACAATGGTTCCAAGTGCTAATAGCAATCCGTAATTAAGAGCGATCTTTTTCACTGAGGGTGTTTGAGTTTCCATGTATTGAAGTTTTTTGGTTTGGTCTGTTAGTAAACAAAGATAGGAAAACGTTACACATAATTGCTGTGAAGAAGGTATTCTTGAGGGGTATTTCTGAAGGGCATTCCAAACAATCTAAGCTGGATCGAACGCCAAAGCGAACGATAAAATACTTCAGAATAAAAAATACTTGAAAAAAATTGTTCATTTCTAAATTATCCTTAAATTTGCAGACTTAAAAAAACAGAAAGATTTTAAAAATAGAACTGATGAAACAAGGAATCCATCCTGAAAATTATAGAGTAGTAGCGTTTAAGGACATGTCTAACGACGATGTTTTTTTAACGAAATCTACCGCAGATACGAAAGAAACAATCGAAGTTGATGGTGTTGAGTATCCGTTAGTGAAGTTGGAGATCTCGAGATCATCTCACCCGTTTTATACAGGTAAGTCTAAGTTGATCGATACTGCAGGACGTATCGACAAGTTCAAGAACAAGTACGACAAGTTCAAGAAAGCACCTAAAAAAGAAGAAACGAAGTCTGAAGAATAAGCCTTCATTTCTGTAGATATAATAAAGCCTTTGAGAAATCGAAGGCTTTTTTATTTTAGGTTACAGTGCAACCTAACTTCTTTACTATCTTTACAAAAACCAACGCCAGTTCTTACGCATGAATTATATTTTATTCGACGGTAACGTACGCAATCAATTACTCCCTTTCACTTTTACCCGCCCTGTGGCCGATATTCGTATCGGGATCCTTACCATACGGGAAAAATGGGAACACCTCTTGGGGTTTACAACCACCACCGTAACTGAAGATTATTTAGCCGAAAAATGGCCCTTGGTAGAATTGGAGAAGAACGTGTTGATCAACGCTTCTTTTATCCCTTCTGAAAATCTTGCAAACCTTGTTAAAGGACTCACGGAAAATCAAGCGCTATTCTATAACGATGAACCTCTTGCTTTTTTTACTACCGAAGGACAAGAGGTCGATTTTGAATCGTACGAAGTGATCCAATATACGCATAACGACGTATTACGCATTGAACATACTTGGGACATCTTTTCAAAGAATCATGAAGCAATTGCCCGTGATTTTGACATGTTGACGAAGGGCCGAACCTCACAACCCATTCCGGAAATGACCGTTGCATTCAACAAAGAACAGATCTTTATTGAGGAGGGTGCCCGCTTGCCGCTTTGCTCCCTCAACGCCACCGAAGGACCTATCTATATTGGCGCCAATGCAGAGATCATGGAGGGAAGTATGATCCGTGGGCCTTTTGCACTCTGTGAAGGCGCTACCGTAAAGATGAATGCCAAGATATATACCGGTTGTACCGTAGGACCCTTCAGCAAAGTAGGAGGGGAGTTGAACAATTCGGTGATCTTTGGTTATTCCAATAAGGGTCATGACGGATTTTTGGGCAATTCGGTGATAGGGGAATGGTGCAATTTAGGCGCCGACACGAACAATTCGAACCTAAAGAACAATTATGCCGAAGTGCGTCTCTGGGACTATGAGACCGAAGGATTTGCCCGCACCGGACTGCAATTTTGCGGACTCATGATGGGAGATCACAGCAAGTGTGGTATCAATACCATGTTCAATACAGGGACGGTTGTTGGGGTAAGTGCCAATATCTTCGGAAGTGGTTTTCCGCGAAATTTTATTCCCAGCTTCAGTTGGGGCGGCAGTGGCGGTATGACCACGTATAAAACACAAAAAGCGTTCGAGGTGGCTAAAGTCGTTATGGAACGGCGCGGTATCGAATTTTCAGAAATAGATGCAACCATACTCGAACATGTGTTTGAAGAAACGGCACGCTGGCGACGCAATTAACTGCTCACCGCTTTCAGAATAGATAAGGCATGCCAAGAAAGAGGAACGCTAAGATAAGTAGGGTAGCAAGTATTATGATAATTTGCTTTCGCTGAGCAGCGTTCTTTTCTTTTTTCAGTTTTAGTTTAAAGACCTCAAACGCTTCCGGAGTCATTTTTTTATGATCGATAAGTTCACCGAACGTACTATTGAG